>CAYTZS010000004.1:0-6021 GCA_964442355.1 uncultured Saprospiraceae bacterium
TTTGTAAAAGCTTTCCAGCGTATCGGTTGGGGTCAGGGTCTCGGTCTTCTTGGCGGTGTCCTCTGGGGTGAGCTTGGTCAAAATCGTGTTCAGGTCAATCGCCCGCAGCACCCGGTGCAGCTCGTAGCCCCCTGTGTCGTGGAAGGTGATGGGATTGAAAATCAACAACTTTTGCGGGTGGTGGCGCACCGGGGAGGAGAACAGCCCGTGCGCGTGTTCCGGTCGGATGCCGAGGTACTCGTATTCCTTGAACTGTTCGATGGGCTTTAGGAGGCGAGGGTAGATTATTAGGAACGAGGGATGAGGGGTGAGGGGTGACAAAAAGCTGTGGTCAAAGGCTTCGGGGAGCGGCTTGCCGTCGAGGGAATGGTCGCTGAGGTACTGGTTGAGTTGACGGAAGCCCTCGGCGTTGCGGGCGATGCCTGTATAGAGCCGTTTACCGTCCTTGAAAAAATCAATGCCGAGCAGGGGCTTGATGCCCTCCCGCTGGCAGAGCCGCACGAATTCGCCCGCCGCCGAGGTGTTGTTCACATCGGTCAGTGCCAGCGAGCGGATGCCTATCTGCTTCGCCGAGAGCACAAGCTGCTCCGGCGACAGCGTGCCGTAGCGCAGGCTGAAGTAGGTATGGCAATTGAGATGCACTGTATTGCTTCGCTAAAATGTTTTCTCGTATGCCGGGGTGCGAGGCAAATAGCGGTGAGTGTGTGGGAATAGGAGGCTTAGAGTGCGCTGGCTTTCATAATGGCCCGCTCGCCGAAGCGCCGCCGGATGCGGTCGAGTTGGGCGAGGAGGTTGCTTTCTTCCTGCGTGTCCTCGAACAGGCTGATTTGCGAATGGCCATGCACGAGGTTGGAGAACTTGACCCCAACCAGCCGCACGAGCTGGCGGCGCTGGTAGAGCTTGTCGAACAGCTCCTTCGCATGGGCGAGCAGCGCCCCGTCGTGGGCGGTGTAGGCAATGCTCCGCTGCTGCGAGTAGGTGTTGAAGTCGGTGTAGCGGATTTTGACGGCGAGGCAGGAGGTCAGTTTCTGCTGGCCCCGCAAATCGAAGGCGAGGCGGCTCACCATGTCCGTCAACTGGCTTTTGAGGAAGTTCACGTCTATCGTGTCTGTTTGAAACGTGCGCTCCGTCGAGATGCTCTGGCGGTCGTGGAACGGTACGATGGGCGAATTGTCAATGCCGTTGGCCTTTTTCCAGAGCGAGATGCCATGCTTGCCGAACTCCCTTTCGAGCAGCCGGGGCGGTATCTGCGCCAGTGTACCCACCTGCCGGACGCCCATCATGCTGAGTTTTTGAAAAGTTTCCCTGCCCACAGAGGGGATTTTGCCAACCGAGAGCGGCGACAGGAACGCCCTTTCCGTGCCACACTCGACGAGCCTTGCACCGTTGGGCTTGGCCTCGCCCGTGACCACCTTGGAGATGAGCTTGTTCACCGCCAGGCCCAGCGACACGGGCAAGCCCGATTCCCGCATGATTTTCGACCGCAGCTCGTTCGACCATTTCCAGCAGCCCACGTATTTGTCCATGCCCGACAAATCAAGGTAGAACTCGTCAATGGAGGCTTTCTCGAACAGGGGCGCTTCGCTGTCAACGATGTCGGTGATGAGCTTGGAATGGCGGCTGTACTCGTCGTGGTCGCCGCGCAACACGATGGCGTCGGGGCAGAGCTTGAGCGCCATCCGCGTCGGCATGGCAGAGCGCACCCCGAAACGCCGCGCCTCATAGCTGCATGAGGCGACTACGCCGCGGTCGCTTGCACCGCCCACGATGAGCGGCTTTCCCTTCAGGGCACTATTTTTTTTGACCTCCACCGAGGCGAAGAAGGCGTCGAGGTCAAGGTGCAGGATTGCGTTTTGAAACATTTTGATTTTATATTTTCTCGATAGTGGAGCAAATATGAAATAATTTGTTTCAAAAATTATCCCAAAAGGCTTTAATCGGGTTTTTTGTTGCATAATTTTTTTCCACAATGCCCGAAGCCAGCCTCATAGTTCGACAAACCGGACAATGCCCGTGAACCGCAGTTCCTGCAACTGCCCCGTTTCCTGTCGCCGTCTCAGTTCGAGCGCCTGCCGCTTGGCTTCGTTGCGAAGGGCGGCTTCCTTTTCGATTTTGCGGATTTGGTTCTGGAGTTCCTCGACTTGGGTGTTGTCGGGCTTCGGCGGGTTGATGGCTTCGAGTTCCCGGATTTGGGCATGAAGGTTCTGGCGCTGGAGCGGGTCGTCGGTGGCGACGTACTGGCGGTGGAGTTGGGTGATTTGCGACTGGGTAGCGTCCCAAGCTGACCGTTCTGCCGATTGCTCCCGGCGATGAATGGCGATTTTTTGTTCGAGCAGTTCAATTTGGGGTAGATAACTGTAATCGGCGAGGAGCGAATCGCTCAGGGATGGGGGTTGAGGAATGAGAGATGAAAAAACAGGCACCTGGCTCAAATACTTGCCTTCGTAGCTGGTAACGGTTTTGGGAAAGCCGTTGGCTTCGGTGATTTGGAAGGGCTGGTTGCCTTGGAGTTCCAAGGAGAGGATGGCTCGGTTGGAGAGCGCCCGGTTGAAGCTGTCGGCGGTGACGTTCACGAGGTCGAGATAGCGGATGTCGAGGGGCTTGCCCGTGTGGGTGGGCAGCACCCGCTTGACGGTCATTTTGGACTGGTCGAGGAGCAGCCACTCCCCTACCCCAGCCCCCTCCCGACCTCCCCCTTCTGGGGAGGAGACCAGTAGTGTAGCCTTCGATTCGCTGGCTTCGATGCAGTAGCCTGTTCCGGCGATTTCCCGTGTGCCTTCGAGGTAGGCGTAGTCCACCCGCAGCAGGTCGGTGGAGCGGCGGAACTCACTGTGGAGGTGGTGCAGGGTGGCGAAGGTTCGGTTGTAGGTCGTCCAGAAACCGTTTTGCAGCAAGCCGAGCGAGTACAGGCTGACACCCCACGCAAGGAACACACTAAAGGCGATGGCTTCTCGGCGGTAGTCGCCCACCCGGATGCGGGCGGCGGGGTTGCCTATCAAAACAAAGGGGTTTTTCTTGAAGGGGTACATCAATGGGACTCCCTGCAAGGTACACATGTCGAACAGCAGGTGCGACCAATAGGCGAGGCAAAAGGCGATGGATACCCGGAAGCTGCCGAAGTAGGTCTTTTCGACGAAACTGACCAGCAGCGTGAGGACGATGAGTGCCGGGATGCTGTGCGTGATGGTTCGATGCCCGAATCGGCGGTTGAGCCATTTTGCCAAGGGAAACAGCAGCTTGCCGATGGGCGAGCGGGTGTGGTCACAGTCAGGCAGCACGGAGGCGACGAAGGTGATGGCCAGCGTCCAGGGCGAGGCGAGGATGTTGACGCCGAACAGGATGCTGGCGAAAAAGCCCGTGAAAACGGCACCGCCTGCGAGGTGGTTGGGCATGGTCATATCAGTTGGCAGTTAGACCGTTGGCAGTTGGCAGTCAGCCCGCAGCCGACGGCTCGGTTAGATATACTTTTTCTTTGTGGCGGCGATGATGCCACGTCCGAAAATCAGGAATACCAGTCCGAGGGCGGCCAACAGGTAGAACGGGCCTGAGTCCTCGCCGGAGATTTTGCCCCAGTAGCGCAGCACTGTCATACAGGCCATCGCACCGATGAGGAAGGGGGCGAAGTTGATTTCCTGCAAGGCGGCGGTGTGACGGATGTCTTTGACGATTTCGGTATTGATGTCGGCTTCCTTGCCGTAGCGTTCTGCCATTTCGCAGATGAAAAGCGGGACGCCGTTCGTGTTTTCCCAGATGTGGTTCTTGTAGGCTTCGTAGTCCTCGATGCGGTTGAGGAAGGGTTTTGAGAGGCGGGCGATGAGTTCCATTGCCTCCGGGCGGGCAAGCGGCTTTAGCTCGATGCGCTCGAAGTTGGTCAGGAAGGTCGCTTTCTCGACGGGCACTCGACGGGCGGCGCAAATGACGTGGAAATGGTTTTTCAGCTTCTCCAATCCGGTGACGGCGGTAGGCGTAATGGTTGTCACGTCGTCAATGACGAGCGTGAACTCGTGCTTTTTGGTGACTGCGATGAGGTCGTGGATGAGGTACTTTGGGGCTTTCCGCATGACAATTTCCGAAACCCTCGCTTCTTCTACCTGCAAGAGAAATTCTGCCCGATTCGGGTCGCGCTCGATGATGGCGAGCAGCAAGCCGCCCAGCACCTCCTTGTTGCTCTTGAACTCTCCTACCCTGATTAGGTTCTGGGCTTTGTAGTTGTCCAGAAGATGGGTTTTTCCGATGCCCTGTACGCCAAGGATGAGGGTGTTTACCTTTTTTTGGGTGAGTTCCGTGAGCCGCCGCAGTTCTTCCTTCCTGCCGATGTGGAACTGTGTCAAGCCCTGCTCCATCGGGACGATGTGGACGCGCCTTTTTGGGAAAATACGCCTGCACATCCGTTCCAACCATGTCGTCTGTTCGATGCTTTGAATGGCCTCGACCATTTGCTCCCGGCTGACGTGGGTATAGATTTCGGTGGTGGAAATGGACTTGTGACCGAGTATCTTCTGCGCTGCCCGCAATGCCTCGAAGTCCTTGCCCTCGTTGACGATGCGGGTGGCGCAGGTGTGCCGCAGCATGTGGGGATGCACCACGCCATCGGTGTACTTTTTCAGCCGACGCCACACGGACTTGCGGTTCTTGTGCTTGGTAACATCCTTCACGGCTGGAAAAAGGAAGGCGTCGGGCTTCCTGTCCTTCATGTCCTTCCAGTAGTCGGTCATGGCATCGAGCAGCCGCTCGGACATGGGCACGTCCCGGTGTTCTGGCTTTCGCTTTTTCAGGCTTTCGACATGGACGGTCTTGCTCAGGGTGTTGATGTGCTTCACCCGCAGTTTCATCACCTCGGAGACACGCAGCCCGCCATCGAGCATGAACAGGGCGATGACCCGGTATTGCACGTTGCACTTCGCCAACAGCAGGTCCTGCATTCCCGGCGAGAGTACCTTGAAGCCGTCTGGTAGGAAAGCATTCAATGGCTGAATTGTTGGATTACTGGATGGTTGCTGTCCAGCATTTTACGAACCATCGCCACCCTCGAACCGAAAAAAGTAGCGGGTTTTTCTCCCGCTACCGTGTCGAAATGGGAAGTGCGATAGCACAAATAGTTGCTGAAAACAAAAATGGGAATGCACGGACGGCTGGCGCTATCCGTGCATTCCCATTTCGATTCGTCAAAGATATTTGGAAAATAGTTCTCATGCAAAGAGAGTTCTGAAAATGGATTGTTGGAAACGGATTTTAGAGAAAATTTTCATTTCAGCGGGGGTCGAGGGGGGTGACATAATGCCACTTTTGTCGCGTGGCAGGTGACGGGAAAGGGCGACAAAACCCAAAACGGGCAAACGGGGCGTTTTCAGGCGATTTGGCGAGGGCAAAAGCGGGAAGCAGGGTCTTTGTGGGTTTCTGGCGGAAATCCTTACGGAGGGGCAAAAAACAGGGTGAGGCGTGAAAATGAGACTGCTCTTGGCGAATGAAAAGGGCGGCACTACCCTACCCTCGATGTTGCAGCAGCATGGTTTTCTTACAAATGCACCAAATGTTACAGTTGCACCAAATGCACCAGAGGTGTGTAGATAGAAGAAGAAGTATTCTTTCTTTTCTTTCTTCTTGATAAGGGGTAGGTGCATGAACGATTGATTTGCACCAGTTGCACCAAATGTTACAATCGCACCAGTTGCACCAGAAATGCACAAGGTATTTTGAAAATACAGTTTTGCAGTTTAAACTGTTTTACGGCAAAACTGCATAAAATAAGGTGAGCATGAAAGTCTCTAAGTAAAGCTGAAGCATGGATGATTATGTCTCATATTATTAAAACTGAAAGCCACGTTCAGGGCTTGGCACTACCCCTACGTTTCAAAATGCAGTGCTCAAGTTCTAAGGTTTGCAGTTTAAACGTTTTGCAGTTTTGCATGAGAAGTCAGCAATTACAAAGACTTCTGGTTGCTTTCTACAAGCTATTCTAGGCTTGTCACCGTTTTGCAGTTTGCACGGTTTGCAGTTTGTCACCTAATGCTACGTCATTTC
>CAYTZS010000004.1:6121-81313 GCA_964442355.1 uncultured Saprospiraceae bacterium
ACATCTACAACAACACGCAGCAAAATGGGCGGGCAGCTATCGAAAGTTCCGGCTAGGTTGTATATCATTTTGCAGTTTGCACGGTTTGCAGTTTGTCACCTAATGCTACGTCATTTCACATCTACAACAACACGCAGCAAAATGGGCGGGCAGCTATCGAAAGTTCCGGCTATGGTTGTATATCATTTTGCAGTTTATACGGTTTGCAGTTTATACTGCTTTATGGCTGGTTGTTGAAACGCGTTTACCCTTTGGCGGTAACTCTTGGAAATGGCTGCGAACCTGGCGGAGCATCAAGATTTTTTTTAAAAAAGTCGTGTCAATCGTGGGTTTTGGGACTTTTTATCTTGATTATTTAGTCTTTATATTTTGCTGCAGCATAAGCTCGGAGTTTTAGAAGGCATCAAAACCCTTGTCATTGTTGACTTTTTGGTTGCATCGTGTACGTCAATGGGAGCTTGGTATCGTGTACGTCAATGGGATGAAAAGCAACCTGAATGTGTACGTGAATGGGCAAAGCAACCCGCAATCGTGTACGTCAATGGGAGTGTTTGTGTACGTCAATGGGGTTATCGCGTACATGAATGGGAGTCTATGGTGTACGTCAATGGGAGTTGGCGTGTACTCGGAAACACAGCATGTACGCGCCAATTGTGTCAAGAAGAATTTTGTCAGTACACGATTAGCATTATATTCGCCCCCGAATCCAGCCAACTCATACCATGAAAAGCAGTACCCCTATCGCAAGGGTCGAGAATTTCTTCATTTTCAATGCCCGCTACTCCCTCACTGCGAAGGAGCAGAAGGTGATTTTGTACCTCATTGCGCAGATAGACCCAGTCAATCAGACCCGGCTGCATGAGCAAACCATTTCGCTAAAGGAGCTTCAGGAACTGCTGCTCGAAGGCAGGAGCGGCAGCTTTTACGAGGAAATGCAGCGGTTCAGCGAGCGAATAGTCGAAAAGCGCATCGAGTTTGATAGCGGCATCACGTATCAGGGCAAGCGCCTACCGGGGCGGGTGAACTGGTTCCAAAGTATTGTTCCTGTAAAAAACGACGTCGGCGAGGTGTCGCTGGAATTCATGTTTTCCGAAAAATTGACCCCGTTTTTGCTGGCGTTGAAGGAATACGCGCAGATAGACTACCGCGAAACGCTGGCGATGGAAAGCGGATTTTCGGTGCGGATGTTCCAGGTTTTCCGGGCTTGGCGAGACCGCATGAGCGCCCACGAAAAGGCTTCCAAGCTCAAGTACGAGTTGGACGAACTAAGGAAGCTGCTGGGCGTGGAGGACAAGTACGACGATTGGCGCAATTTCAAGCGTCGCGTACTCGATGTGCTAATGGCTGAGGTGAACAAAACAACCGTATGGGTCAAGCTGACCGAGGTTAAGGAAGGAAGGAAGGTCATTGCCATTGAATTCAATTTTGGCGACAAGGAAGAGCGGAAAAAGCGCTCAGATAACAAACTCCCCTTTGCATCGGCATTGGGGGTAACGCCCACAAGGGCGCAGGAACTGGCGGTTCAGAAATTGGTGGCTTACGGCGTGAAGGACGGCGTGGCCGAGGAGATGGTCAGCAAGGTAAGGGGCAGCGAGACGCGTGGCTTTGAGGACTGGTATGTCGAGGAAGTTATCAGGCTGTTTGAGACAAAAACCAATCAACCTGATGGCCCGGCGAGGGCTGGCACACTGGTCAAGTGGTTTCTCGAACTGAAAGTGTTTGAGCAGGGAGAACATTTTGCCGTCATTATGGAACGCTTGAACCTTCGCAAGAAGAAAATTGAGCAGGAAAACCCAATAGCATGGACCAACCGCCTTGCTGCAAGGGATTTGTCAGCATCGGATTTTGTTAAAACTGCAAAACGGTAAACAGTTTTGCAGTCTTAGTATCCTAAATTGCACGATTTTAGATTACCCAATCATTCCAAGAAGCGCCTACCTGCGGTAGTGCTGTTTACACCATGCTCGCAAATTCGGCAATTTTTCTTTTCCAAGTTTTCCATACTTGCTATGTTTGCGGCACGGCAAAACGGAAAGCAGTTTAAACGGTTTGCAGTTTTGCAGTTAATCAATATCTTTGCAACATGGTAATAGGAATCACCAATTTGAAGGGTGGGGTAGGGAAGACCACATTAACCTTGAACCTCGCCGTCACCTTTGCCCATCAGGGCAAGCGGGTCTGCATCGTGGACGCGGACAAAAACCAAAACAGCATGGAATGGTCGGGTGCCCGCAAGGCAAGCCTGCCGGAGGTCATCGTGATGGGCTGCACCGAACCCCGCGCCTTGAACAAGCTCGTGGAATCTCAAAAGGAAATCTACGACATGGTGCTGATAGACGGCACCCCCGACCTTGGGGAGATGACCACCCGCATCATGCTCGCCAGCGACCTGATGCTGATACCGTTGTTGCCCAGCGGACACGACTTTCGCTCGATGGTGCTGCTGCTCCAACGCTTTGAACAGGCAAAAGGCTTCAAGCCGGAGTTGCCCGCCTATTTCATCTTGAACAAGTTCGATGAACGCCTCAACTTTCATGCAGACATGGTGGACTTGTTAGGGCAGTACGACATCCCAATTTTGGATGCTAAGGTCAAAAGCCGGATTGCTTATGCCCAGACTGGTGTATCGGGCATGGGCGTCGTGGAATGGACTGACCAAAAAGCAATCGAGGAAATCGAGGTGCTGGCGAAGGAGGTACTCTCAAAAGCAGCCCATTATCAACTCAACTAAAATCAGAGACAATGGCAAAAGATAGAAGAACAGATTTTTCGAGCCTGATGCCGCAGCAACCCGCTCCGGCAAAACAGGTGAAATCCGCCGATGAGGCTATCCGTGCGATTCATGGCGACAAGACCAAGCGCATCACGCTGGACATTGCGCTGCCGCTCCATGCGAAAATCAAGATGCGCTGCTTTGAGCAGGGGATTACCATGAAGGAGTTTTTGCTCGATCTTGCTGTTAAGGAGCTTGGTGTATGAAGCGCTAAAACTGCAAACCGTTTAAATGTTAAAACTGCAAACCTGCAATCAGTTTTATCAAACAATTATGGCAAAAGAGAAACTTTCCAAAATTACTGTAGAGGGCGCGGATATACATATCATCGAGTTCAACGAAGTGGACTTTTTTTCCCTGACCGACATCGTCAGGAAGTTCGATGACGACCAGATTCTCTATCGTTGGATGCGGAACAGAAACACGCTCGAATACCTGGGCGTGTGGGAGCAGGTTTACAACCCCAGTTTTAACACTACCGAATTCGATAGGTTTAGATTTGAGTCCGGGCTAAACACCTTCTCCATGTCGCCGAAAAAATGGATTGATGGGACAAATGCCACAGGCATCGTTTCCAAGTCTGGCAGGCACGGCGGCGGGACTTATGCTCACAAGGACATAGCCTTGGAATTTTGCTCTTGGATAAACCCGGTTTTCCGGTTTTACATCATCCGGGAATTCCAACGCCTGAAAGAAGAGGAAGCCAAATTGAGCAACCTCGAATGGGACGTGAAGCGGATCATGGCCAAGGCATCCTACCCAATCCACACAGCGGCGGTGCGCCAGCACCTCATTCCGCCAAAAATCATGCACACCAAACTCGAAGGATTGTATTTTGCGAATGAGGCAGACCTGTTGAACATGGCGCTTTTTGGTACGACATCGAAAGATTGGAAACTGCAAAACCCCGAAGCAAAAGGAAATCTTCGTGACAACGCTACCCACGAACAGCTACTCGTAATGTCGCTGCTGCAAGGACTAAACGCTAAACTGATGGAGTGGGGGAGCGATGCGCAGCAACGCCTCGAATTGCTCAATAAAGCGGCTATCGAGTGGATGGAGGTGGTGCTGAATAGCGGTAGTTTGAAGGAGTTGCCGGGAGTGCAGAAGAAGCTCAGTTGATAGTTGAATGTTATTTTTAAACCTCTCGAATTCGAGAGGTTTAAAAATAAAAAAGGGCTGCCCGCCTCGAACAGCCTTGAGGAAAATTGAAACCCGTCGTTGCCTTCACTCCACCGCCAGCGCAAACCAGAACCCATCTTCTTGTTCAAAAGCACAAGTCAGGAAAGCGTCGTCCAGTTCGAGGCATAGCTCATGGCCGTTGAAGTCGAGTTGGGCATGGACGACCGTTGCCTCGCAAGACCATGATGCAGTCGGGGATGGTTCGCCGTCGAACACCCAGAGTTCCACGGGCTTTTCACAGAAACGGAACTCGGTCGAGCGGAAGGTGACCCGGTGCATCTCAAAGTTCCAAGAAAGTTCGAGCAAGTCGTAGCCTTGGCAGGAAAACGGAGATTCGGTGGGCAGGTAAAGCTGGCAATCCTCCATTTCAAAATAGCCTTGGAGTAAGTTGTTGCAATTGCAAGGCTTGGTAGTTGCGGTTTGTAGCTGTGGTTCGTCGTCCTTGTTGCAGGACGAAAGCAGTAGGCAGCCCATGATGAGGGTGGTGATAAGGATGTTTTTCATGGCACAAATAGTTGAAGATTGCTTGATTGTTGTGATTGTTGAATTGTTGTGCGAGCAACCGTGAGTTCGACAGGTCCCCTCCGGGATGACAAGGATTTGCTGGAACTGGAGTTTCGGCGCACTCACTCGTGTATTTCGCAAGCGCCGTACATCTTGACCTTGACGGTCAGCTCACGGGCATCAATCTCGACAAGTGCAGGCTTGGCTTGGTTGAAAAAGCGGACGAAATAGAAACCCCGCTGCGGTAGTGGGCAGGTGATGGAGAAGCCCCGGCAGAAGCCGTGCTGGATGCAGTAGAGCGGCTGGCCCACATCCTCTGCATAGTAAATGCGGAAGGGGATGGTTTCTCCAGTGTTGTAGAACTTGGAAATAAACTGCGTCCTGAAAAAGGACGGAAACCTTTCGACGGCAAACGTGCTGTCGCCGTGGGTTGCACAACGGGCATTGACGAAGCAGCGAATAAGCTGCTGGTCAACGGGTTGAAGTTTGGTCAAGTCGAGCTGACCGAAAGCGGCTGTTGTCAGGCACAGAAAAAGGAGGGTGTGTTTGATACGCATAGCACAAATAGTTGATGATGGTTGGATGGTTGGATTGTAGGGTGGTCAATTCAGGCCAATAGGCGGCGCACGGCAGGGTGGTAGGCAGGGATTGACAGCAAGGCGCGGTAGGTTGAAGCAAAAAATGTTGCACGTGGTGCGGCTTGCACCATTGCACCAATAATAAAAGGCTTGATGCAAACAATTGAAAATCATGGTTTTATAGCACAAATAGTTCTATCACAGGCTTGGTGCATCGCACCAACATGCAACAAAAAAAGACTTAGTTAAAGGGAATTCCCCTGGCCTTCTCCCAATTGGACTCGTTCGGAATGGGCAATGCCAAGGTCTATCTCCCGTCGGTACGCAGCGAGCTTTCTGCTGATGGTGGTATGCGCCCAGTCAATGTCGTACACCTGCTTGAGTTGTTTGGCGATGTCCCTGAAAGAAGTATCGTTTTTGGTACGCTCGTCATAGGCATAGCGGATGGCTTCCGCCTCGACTTCTGAGTGGTCTTTTGCGACGAGGTGCGCTTGTTCGTTTGAGAACCCATAAAAATCGTACTGAAGGCAACCGTTGGTTCTGGCTATGGCGCAGTCAATGACATGCGCCTCGTCGTATGGCTGATAGCCGTCGCTGCGGTTGCGGCACTTGGTCTGCTTGATGTAGCGCTTGTCGGGGTCTTGTCTGGAAAAGCTGATGGCGATTACGCTCTTGGCGAAATTGTCGAGGTTCTTTGCCCCGGCAAGGTGGCGGGACTGCACAGGCTGGCTCAAATCCCGTTTTGGCGTATGGGCGATGACCAAGATAGTGAGCGGTGGATAGCGCCGTTGAAGGGCGCATAGTTTTTTCATCAGCTTGGTGGCGACAGCCGGGTCCTGGCTCTCGGAGGAAATGTAGGTGATGTTGTCAATGATGATAAGTCCCGGCTTGTGCATTTCCACGTCCCGGAGGATTTCGTTCATAATCAGTTCGTCAGTGTTTTCAAGGTCGAGGAAATCCGGGTTGAGGTCGGAGCGTCGGTAGTTTTCGTTGAAGCGGTGCGCATCCCCGGCAGGCTTGTACCGGGCGTACAGTTCGTTGTCCTGCATTTCAAAATCGTAGTAAATCGTGAGCTTGGGTTCGGTCTCATTGACAAATTCTTCGACCCCGTGGAAGAGTGGGATACCGCGGCTGGCGGCGTCACCGATTTGGAAAGCGAGGATGGTCTTGCCCGACCCGGCGTCGCCGAAAAGTATGCAGACCTCATTTTCCTTTACGAGGTTGCCGCAGATGCGTCGGCTGGGCGTATCGTTTTTGCCTGCTTCCATGACATCGTTCATGGTGCGGAGGCGCAAGACTTTAGCGGGGTTGACAATCCGGGTGTGCCTGGCAATGTCGTCGTAAACATCGAAGATGTTGCGATGGAGGTTCTGTGCCTGTTGGATGAAGCGGAAGCCTTGACGGACGGCTTCACGGCGCATGTGCAGTTCATACAGGATGCGGCAATGGTTTTCCAAGTGGGCGTCCGATAGGACTGCGCTGGTGCATTCGGCGAGGTAATGCAATGGCACAGCGCCTGGTTTCATCTCAATGATGTTGCCTTCCTTTTTGACTGTGGTATCGCCGAGTAGCCCCATGCCCTTCAGCTCGTGGGAGACGGTGAGCAGGTCAATATGCTCGATGCGCCGAGAGAGGCTGTCCATAGCCGCGTATATGCTTTGGTGTTTTTCCTCAAAGAAAGCAGCTTTGGGCAGGTAGCGCTTGACTTTCTGGAAAGCGCCCGAAGTGAGCAGGGAAGCGCCGATGACGGCCTGTTCGGTCGGAAAATCG
This sequence comes from uncultured Saprospiraceae bacterium, assembly GCA_964442355.1. GTDB lineage: Bacteria > Bacteroidota > Bacteroidia > Chitinophagales > Saprospiraceae > UBA6168. Next base: position 12,929 of record CAYTZS010000004.1, read on the forward strand.
TGCTGGATGGTAATACCAAACTGGGCGAGTTGTTCCTGAGAGAGCAGGTGATGGTCGTCCTGTCCGGGGCGGTGAGCGTTGCGGTTCTTGTTTTTCATACCATGTTGAGATTAAGCGTTGCCGCCTGCCATCATGCGTTCAGCACTTGACAGCGGACTTTTCTGGCTTTATTCCAATCAGGGAAAGTACTGTTGTGTACAGTAAGAGCAGGAGAAGTCGAATGAAGTATTGTAGTGTGTTTGAAAAGGGTGTAGTCGCTAACTGTAAGCGCAAGGTAAAAGCTAGTGTCCTAATTTCCAAGAAATTTTGTTTTTTCGCGGTGCTAACTGTGCTTTTTAGTGTACAGATTGGAATCGGGAAGGCAGTCTTGGCTGCCTTCCCGTTCTTCTTGCCTTCGGCCAAAACGTCCATCAGATTTTCACCAAACCAAGGCTTTTTGCCAGTTCCACCCGCATCCTGTTGAGTTTTTCGTGAACCTTTAATAGCCGAGTCATAGCCTGTTCATCGTCAGGTGCGATGTCCTTCATCCGTTGTAGGTTTTGTTCACAATGCTGGCTGATAACTTTGAGTTTGAGGTGGCAAATGGTCTTTGCTATACCGCCCAAGTAGCCCGTTTCGTCCGGGTTGTTGCCGGAAAAATAGTTGGTTCGCTCCCAAATTGGGTCGGGCTCAATGGTGCTTTGGTGCAGCAGATCCGCTGAAAAGCCGCTCACAGCGAGGTCTTCGTGTGCGATGAAATACTGTGCCGTTACGGGCTGTTTTGCCAGTACCAATTCAATGCTTTCCCGGCAAATACACTGGCAGATTGGGTCTTCAAAATACTCAAGTATGTCCTCGATATTGCCAAGGATATGCTCGGCGACCGTGATGTTTTCTTTTGCATCAAAGGTTTCGGAGCCGTATTCGAGGAGGAAGCGGACGAGTTGGCGCTCAACACCCCCAGCCCCCAAAGGGGAGTTGACCCTGGCACTGTCAGGTTTGTCCCCAACCCCAAAAGGGGAGTTGCCCTTCTTTGCCAAAGCCTGCAAGATTTTGTTGGTTTCCTCTGCCAAAACATCTTCCTTCAAGCCCACTAACACAGCGCAGTCTTTGACGAAAAACGAGCGTTTGACGGGGTCGGGCACACGGGCGATACTGTCCACGATGGCGTGGACGGCATTGGCTTTCTTCACGGGGTTGTTGCCCGCATCGGTGAGTAGGATGCTGGCTTTGAAGGCAATGAAATCTTTTGCTTGAGTGTTGATGAACCTCGTAAAGGCAGCGATGCCAACCTTCCGTAAAAAACTGTCCGGGTCTTCCGGGTGGGGTAGGGGAGTGATGCGCACGTTGAGGTCGAGTTCCAGCGCCAAGTCGAGGCCCCTCAACGTGGCGCTGATGCCAGCCGGGTCGCCATCATACAAGATGTGTAGGTTCGGAGTGAAGCGGCGGATGAGCAAAAGCTGCTCGGTGGTGAGCGCAGTGCCAGCCGATGCGACAGCGTTCTCGATGCCCGCTTGGTGCAGGGCAATCAGGTCGGTGTAGCCCTCGACGAGGAGGCACTCGTTCTGCTGCCGGATGGCCCTTTTGGCGAGGTGGATGCCGTAGAGGGTTTGGGATTTGTGGTAGATGTCGCTTTCCGGGGAATTCAGGTACTTGGGAGAGTTGGTGTTCTGTTGCAAAATGCGCCCGGCAAAAGCAACGACTTTGCCGCTCAGGTTGTGGATGGGGAAAATGACCCGGTTTCGGAAAAAGTCTTTGCCTGATGAGGTGGTTAATCCCAATTTTTGGAGGTATTCCAGTTTGAAGCCTGCTTTTGTGGCTGCTTTAGTCAGGCCGTCCCAGCTGTCGGGTGCGAAGCCCAAGGCGAAGTTTTGGATGGTAGCTTCTGTAAAGCCCCTGCTTTTGAGGTACTCCAATCCAGTGCCGGGCAGGTTGCTTTGGAAGAATTGTAGGGCGAAGTCGTTGAGGATGAAAAGGCTTTCTTCCGTTTGGTGTGCTGCCAGTTGTTCCGGCGTGGAAGTGGTATACTGTATTTCGATGTTGTACTTCCGGGCGAGCCAGCGCAAGGCTTCGGGAAAACTGTAGCCTTCATGTTCCATGAGGAATTTGGCGGCGTTGCCGCCCTTGCCGCAGCCGAAGCACTTGAAGGTGTTCCTGACTGGCGAGACGCTGAACGAGGGCGTCTTCTCGTGGTGGAATGGGCAAAGGGCGGTGAGGTTTGCTCCGCTACGGCGGAGGGCCAGGAAGTCGGCGACGACCTTCTCGATACGGGCGGTTTCCAAGATGAGGCGAGCGGTGGCGGATGGAATCATGCGCGGTATTTTAGGCTCAGGGCGTTTACCCTGACGTAGTTTAATAACAGTGAGCCGCCAGTCCAATGTCAAAATTATGCACATCGCCGCAAAAACTCTGTAATGCAACCAACAACTTAAAAAATTACCTTTGTGTTTGGTTTCAACATGATTAACCGCATCATCGCATACCACCTTGTCATTCTGGTATTGCTGACCAACGTCGGCGTCCCGGTGTTCACCCATGTCTGTCATGGGCAGGGGACGGTACGCTCGTCGCTGTTACTGCCTTCCGGTGGTTGCTGCGCCAAAAAAAGGCAAGTGGCGCAACCAGCGCAAGGCTGCCATTCAACCAGAAAATGCGAGAAGGCGGGCATCCAGCCAAAACCTTGCTGCGAGAACAAAGTCTCCATTGCCAGAACTGATTCCGACTATTCAGACGGGCTGCCAGCTTGGGCGCTTAAAAGCCTTGGCGACATCTTCGTTTCGCCGCCCGCCCCGGTAGCTGTCACACTCGTTTCAGCATTTTCAACGCATTTCATTTCTTTCCAACCACATGCACCGCCAGTGCAGCTTCATGGGCGTAGCCTGCTCATTTTCAAACAAACATTCCGCTGTTAGATAGCTTCGCCACCCGCTGCAAGGGCTATGCTGCCGTCCCAGAAGTCCGGGAGGGCTTGCCGTATTTGCCACTTGCCGGGTGATTCCCTGCCTTCTTTCGTCCGGGCTGAAAAAGCCAGCGGGCGCTTCATTCATTGTTAAAATCAAAATTTTCAAACATGAAAAGGATGTTCCAAATGGGCTGCATCGCAGCCGCCATTTTCCTCTATTCCGCTTGCCGGGAAGACCACTCCAAGCACCAGCACCACGAAGGCAGCGAACAGCAAGCCGCCGCCTACCAATGCCCCATGAAATGCGAGGGCGACAAGACCTACGACAAGCCGGGCAGTTGTCCGGTCTGCAAAATGGATCTGAAAGAAGTCAAGTAACCAATGCCGTCGCCAGCCAAATGGCGGCGGCATTCCAAACCAATTCAACAATTATGAAAATTCTAAAAATCATTCTTCCGGCGCTGTTGCTGACATTCCTTGCAACCGCTGCGCAAGCGCAAAAGGCGACTGTCACCGAGACCTTCAAAGTCCTCGGCAACTGCGGCATGTGCCAGAAGACCATTCAAACCACTGCCCTCGATGCGGGCGCAAAATCTGCCGCCTGGGACATGGACGCACATACGCTGACCGTCACCTTCAAGGAGAAGAAGACCAGCGTGGATGCCATCCAAAAAGCCATTGCCGCCAAGGGCTACGACACGCCGTTGCACAAGGCGGACGATGCCGTTTATGACAACCTGCACGGGTGCTGCCACTACGACCGTAGCGAGAGCTTGGTGCAATAAATCCGGGAAATGAAGCAACCGCCACTCGACGAGCTGCTATCCGGCTGCGGCGGCAACGACCGCCGCAGCCAGCAGGCGCTGTACGACCGTTTCTACGCGTACGGGCTGGCGGTTGCTTTGCCCTATTGCAGCGATGCGGGCGAGGCGAGGGAGGTGCTCAATGAGGCGTTCCTGAAGGTCTTCACGGGCATCGGTCGCTACGACCCGGCGCAACCCTTTACCGCATGGCTGCGGGTCATCGTGGTGCGCACCGCCATCAACCGCTACCACCACCGGATGCGGGAACCCGACTGGCTGGAACTCGACGAGGCGCTGATATTGCCCACCACCAATCACGACGAACCACTCGACCAACTCTCTGCCGAAGAACTGCTGAAACTTACCCAACGACTTCCACCTGCCTACCGCTTGGCGCTCAACCTGTACGCCGTGGAGGGTTTTTCCCATACGGAAATTGCTGAAATGCTGGGCATTTCCGTGGGGGCGTCGAAGTCAAATTTGAGCAAGGCGAGGGCGAGGCTGCGGGTGTTGATGAGCCAACTGAGGCTACTTTTTTAAAAAAAAACACCCGCTCAGGCAACCCTTGCCCCCAGCTTTTTGAATAGAAAAACGACGGTAAGCCCGTCGCCCCGGTTTCAAAAAGCACAGCATGTCAGACTTCGACTTTTATGACCAATTCGGGAAAAAAATGCGCTCCCTGCGCCCCTCCGACCGCACGGCTGGGGAAGACTGGCGGGCGCTTTCCCATCGCCTCGACGCCACCCTGCCCACGGCAAAGCCTTCTGCAAGCAGACGTTGGCAGCTTGCCGCTGCCGCCCTGCTCCTGCTGTTCTTGGGGTCGAACCTCTGGTGGGGATTCACCTTCAGGGGGCAAGACCGCTCACTCTCCAACCTTACGGCGCAGTTGACGGCATTGAACCAAAAATTGGATGCGACCCAATTCCCCAATTCCCCAATTTCCAATAACACACCCTGCGGCGAGGTCAATGCCCTGCGGGAGCAGGTAGCAGCCCTGCAAGCCGACCTACGGAAAGCTGATGGCGCTCGGAGGAGCGTCGCCGCCGAACTGCCTTTCATGGCTGCTGGTCGAAGCCTTGCTCAACAAGGGCACATGGACGGCTATTCCGCAATTTCAAGTTACCCCACGCAATATCAGGAACAGGCGTCCCAAGAAGTCGACCCCGGTTTGCCAACGGCAAATGACGAAGCAGGCGCGGACGCAAACAGCCCACCGCAGAATGGTGGCACGGGGAACGGGCAGCAAATCGCGGCAGGAGTTACCCCCGAAGGGCTTCCCCTGCTGGGCACTCAGCTTTTGGAAAACAATTTCCGATTGCCCCTCCTGCTCGACAACGACCTCGTGATGCTCCCCGCCGCCGACCTTCCCTTTACCAAGAAAGCCGCCAATGCCCTGCTGCCCAAGTCGTTCAGCATCGGCGCATCGGCTGGCTGGCTCTACCCGCTTGAACCCGACATGGAGCACCAGACGGGCTACGGGTACGGCTTTCAGGCGGCATTCGGTTTTTCAAGGAAGGTCAGCCTGACTGCGGACTGGCACCGGGCAACGCTCCACTACAACGCCCTCGCTCCCGACGCTGCCATTGGCTTGCCAACGCTGCCGCTGCCCTCGCCGGAGCACAGCTTCCTGCAAATGGAGGTGTCCAACCAACGTCTGACCTTCTTGGGGCTTGGCTTGCGCTACAAGGGCTTGCCACAGGCAACTTGGCATCCCTTCGGCAGCATCGGCTGGTCTGGCATGAGGGTGTCGCCGTTCATGGCACACTACGAAACGGATGTGGCGGGCAGTATTTACAAGGGTGAGCACCATTCCGAGCAAGGGGGTGTGGTTAAAAATTACGCCCGGCTCGGCGCTGGGGTAGCGTTCCCCATCGGTAGGCGCTTCGACCTATCGCTGGAAGGCTACTACCTCCATGCGTGGCGCAACAGCGAGCCAGACCTGATGGGGGTTCGCACGGGGCTGAACTTCAATTTTTAAGCGTTTCTGCCAAAATTATGCGCAGCTACCATCAACCTTTATAAACTCAAATTCAACGTTTTTATGAAATTCAAACTTCTTGCATGGCTGCTTTTCAGCACCGTACTCTCAGTTGCTTCCTGTAAAAAAGACGAGGAAGTAAAGCAGCCGGTCGCTTGCTTCACCGCCAGTGCCACCACCGTGACCGCTGGCACGTCCATCACGTTCACTTCCTGTGCCACCGATGCCCACCACAGCGGATGGGACTTCGGCGACGGGGCGACCAGCACTGACGAAAGCCCCTCCCACGCCTACAACAACCCCGGTTCTTACACCGTGCTGCAGATGGTGTTGAGCGAGGACATGTCAAAGATGGACTCCACCACGCAGACGGTTACGGTCAATTGAGCGAAGCTGATTTTTTAAACCCCGGAAGCGGCGGTCTTGCTTCATCCGCTTTCGGCATTCCTTTTTAAATGAAGCGAGGGTAAAAGTTTCTTCATAGGTATTGGGTTAAAGGGGCGGCAGGTCGCCGCCCCGCTCTTTCAAAATCACGAGCATGAAAAGAAGAAAATTTATAGGATTGGCGGGTGCTGGGACGGGCGTGGCATTGTTCGGCGGCACTTCCGTACTGCTGACCGCCTGCGGTGGCTGCAACAAAGAGGGCATGATGAACATGGGCGGGGCAGCCCCGGAGGTCGTCGAGGGGGCATTCGACGCGCTGCTACCAGTGCCGCCCACCATGCCCGCCAGCGCCGCCACGTTGAAGGCACAGCGGACGACGGCTACCATTTTCAAGGGTAAGACCTCCAGCGTGTCGGGCTACCAAAGTGGCGGCATACTTGGCTCGACGCTCACCGCAACAAAGGGCGACACCGTGAACGCCGTTTTCCAGAACAGCCTCGACGAAACTTCCAACCTGCACTGGCACGGGCTGCTCACGCCCGCCAACATGGACGGCCACCCAAAGGACGTGGCACAGCCGGGCGGCTCGCTCACCTATTCGTTCCCGGTCGTCAACCGTGCCGGAACCTACTGGTACCACCCGCACCCTGACATGAAAACCGCCAAGCAAGCCTACGAAGGGCTGGCTGGTTTTTTCCTTGTGACCGATGCCGAGGAGCAGGCGCTCGGCTTGCCATCCGGTGAATACGACCTGCCGCTCGTCATTCAGGACAAACGGGCAGATTCGGCGGGCAACTTCGCCTACGCTCCCACCGATACCGACGTGATGAACGGTCTGCTCGGCGAGGGCTTATTGGTCAACGGTGTCCATTCACCCTTTGCGGAGGTCGCTGCCAGAACCTACCGCCTCCGCCTATTGAACGGCTCGAACGGGCGCATTTACAACCTTGCCTTGAGCAATGGCGAAGCCTTTATGCTCATCGGCTCGGACGGCGGGCTGCTGGCTGCGCCGGAAGCGGCGACAACGATACTGCTCGCTCCAGGCGAGCGGGCGGATGTGCTGGTCAGCTTCGCCGGGCAGGCTGTCGGGACGGAAGTTTTCCTCGAAAGCAAAACCTTCGATGGTGGCGAGTACCAGGGCAAGCAGGCTTTCAACATCCTGAAGTTCAAGGTGACAGAAAGCAGCACGGACAGCTTCGAGATACCAACGGTGCTATCCGGCTACGCCCCATTGCCGGAAGCGGCTGCGACCCGAAGCCGCTCGTTCGACATCTCCAACGGCGGGGGGCATGGCGGTCATGGAGGCGGGATGATGGCGATGCACAACATCGGCGGCAAGAGCTACGACGAGGGCCGCATTGACGAGACCATCACCGCAGGTGCTACCGAATTGTGGACTTTCGACAACACCGAGGGCATTGACCCGCACCCGATGCACCTGCACGGGGCGCTGTTCCAGGTGCTCGACCGCACGGGCGGGCGGGGGCAGGTGCTTCCGCACGAAAAAGGCTGGAAGGATACCGTGCTGGCGATGCCGGGCGAAAAGGTCAGGGTCATCGTGGCGTTCGGGCTGGAAAAGGGCGTGTTCGTATTCCATTGCCACAACCTCGAACACGAGGACAGCGGCATGATGCTGCAAATGGAAATCAAGTAACTTTTTACAAGCATAAAATTCATTCAAGATGAAGCATCCGAGCATTGTTTTCAGCATGGCATTTTTACTGTTCTCATGTTTTCAGGTACAGGCGCAGCATGACCACGGAAGCCATAGCCACGAGCCGAATAAGGTGGAGAATAAAAAACCCGCCGTTTCGGTCACCGATATTTTCACGGTGTACGGCAACTGCGGCATGTGCGAAAAAAGGATAGAGGGCGCCCTCGCCCTCATCGGCGGCGTCCATTCTGCCGACTGGGACGTGGAAACCAAGGTGATGACCGTCAAATATGACGACTCAGTCATTGCGCTGGACGAAATCAAGAAGAAAGTGGCTGCTGCCGGGCACGACACCGACAAGTTTCGTGCGAAGGATGAGGTGTACAACACCTTGCCGGGCTGCTGCCAGTACGAGCGACCGAAAAATTGAGCCGTGGGGCAACTGTTCACGAAGTTGGAATGAGCAGGAACAAAACAAGAGCATAAAACGGTGCTTACCAGGTGCAGCGGCAGGCTTCCTACCATTTCTTAATGGCTATTTTGGGTAGAGAGCCGCCGCTGCCAATTGGAAGCAGCGGGCAAATAAAATCGGTGGCATGGGCAACATGATTTTCAATTTCAATAAATGGGCAGTATGCCTTTCGACCATGGCTGTGATGGGCATGATTGCCTGTGTGCAAAGCGACTCGGATGAGCAAGACTTTGAATCGCCACGCCTAAAGGTCATGTCCCCGCAAGAAGGCCAGGTGTTCAAAGTTGGCGATACCATCCACATTATGGCTATGCTGACGGACAATGAATCGCTGCACGAGTACGCATGGGGCATCTACGACACCGCAGGGGTCATAGTGCCCAGCAATTTTGGCTTAGCCCACGATACGAAGGAGCATACCATGATGGGCGTTTACGTCGTCAGCGGCATAACCACCGCTACTTTATGGAGTGTATGGGTTCATGCCGACGATTACGAGCACAATTATGAGGACAAAACGATAAACATCATCGTCAGCCCGTGAAGGCTCGGTGTCCGACAACTTGGGCTTGCCCAAAAAGATATGGTTTTTTGGGGTTAAGCTGGTTGGCGGCGGTCTTCCCTCGCAAGGGGAAGCTGCCGCTGCCAGTTTTCCCAAATGAACAAGCATTTTTCACCTAATCATAAAATCCTTTCATCATGAAGCAAACCTTACTCTCACTTTGTTTTTTCTTATTCGCCGCCGCTTGCTTGCAAGCGCAGGTCATCTTCTCCGAAGATTTTGAAGGCGGCAGCATCCCCGCAGGCTGGACGAACCAAACCCTCGCCTCGGATGGCGGCTGGAAGGTCGGAATGCCTTCAGCGCTTTCCAGCCAATTCTGGCCTATTACCGCCAATGGCTCCACTCGCATCGCCGCCTCCAACGACGATGACTGCAACTGCGACAAAAGCCAGGACTACTTTGTGACGCCGCCATTGGACTTCTCGACGGTAGGGGCTGTCGTGCTGTCGGTGGATGTGTTTTTCCAAGCCAACACCTACCAGGGCGCTACCGAGCGGCTGACCGTCGAGGTCTCGACCGACAACCTGACTACTTGGGAGGAGGTGGAAGACCTGCACGGACATGGCGGCTGGGATACCCATCTGATTGACCTGAGCGCCCACGCCGGGCACGACAGCGTTTACATCGCCTTACACTACGACGACGGCGGCGGCTGGCTCTACGGCGGCGGCATTGACAACGTGACGGTGCAAGTGCCCGCCCTGCTCGATGCCAAACTGACACAGGTTCACGCCAGTAAGTACGGCGAGGAAATGGGCGAAAACCACATCGCCACCACGATTTACAACAACGGCGTCAGCGCCATAACCGACCTCGAAGTCAGCTACTCCGTGAACGGCGGAGCGCCAGTCGTCGCCTCGGAAACCGGGCTGAACATCGAGCCGTTCACCGAGTACGAGTTCCACCACCCGACGCCTTGGACGGCTGTCGCAAGCGGCTTGCACACCATCGAAGTGAGCATCACGGCAGTCAACGGCGGCTCGGACGAGGTCGCCACCAACAACAGCCTGTCCGCTGAAACGGAAATTTTCCCGCAGGTCGTCGTGCCCAACCGCATTGACGAGTTCCTGCTGGCAGCACCCGTTTTCACCACGATAGCCACCTCTGCCAACCAGCTCGACAAGCCCAACGACCTCGATTTTTTTCCCATCCTTGGCAAAAACGAACTCTGGGTCGTCAACGAGCGCACGGAAGCCCTTGGCGGCAGTACCCTGACCATTTACGACCCGGACGCTCCCAATGCTGAATTCCTGCAGCGGGTGGACGGCAACGCCTGGCACTTCATGTCATTGCCGACGGGCATCGCCTTCAGCGACAATTTCAACTTTGCCACCTCGCCCGGCGTCCAGGACGCCAATCACGACGGCGGCACATTCACGGGCCCCGCCCTTTGGTCGAGCGACGCCGACATCTACGCACAGCCCTCCGGCGGCAATGGCAGCCACCTCGACATGCTGCACGGCAGCCCGTACAGCATGGGTATTGCCAGCGAAACGGACAATGTGTTCTGGGTCTTCGACGGCTGGAACGAGACAATCGTGCGCTACGACTTCCGGGGCGACCACGGCCCCGGCAACGACGACCACGCCAACGGCATCGTGCGCCGCTACACGGAGATACAGGTAAAAAAGGACGGTTTCGTACCGAGCCATCTTGTGCTTGACAAGGCCACGGGCTGGCTCTACGCAGTGGATAACGGCAACGACCGGGTGCTTCGCCTCGACATCAATTCTGGCAGCGTCGTAAACGCTTTGCCGGAAATCAACGAGCCTTTGGCAGAACATTCCGAAATGGGCGGGGTGGCTTGGGAGGTCATCGTGCAGGACAGCATCGAGCGACCCTGCGGCATCGAGGTCATGGGCAACCGCCTGCTCGTCGGCGACTATGCCTCCGGCGACATTTACATCTATGACATCGAAAACGGCTTCGCTGAACTGGGGCGCATCGCCACCGGGCAAGCGGGCCTGACGGGCATCAAAGTAGGGCCTGACGGTGCCATCTGGTTCACCAACCGCCTGCAAAACACGCTGACAAAAGTCGTTCCCGGCGAAGTCAGCGCCACCGGGGAGCAGGCTTGGGAAAGTCATATTTCCGTATCGCCGAACCCCACCTCCGGCAGCCTGCTGGTGCGCCTGCCGGAAATGCCCACAGGCTATGAGGTTTTATTGGAGATTTCCGATTTGACGGGGAGAAAACTTTTGACAGAAAAGAGCGGTGCTCAAGTTCACCAACTCGACCTTGGCAATCTTTCCAGCGGTATTTACCTGCTGTCCATCCGCAGCGGGGCGTTTTTCGCCACCCGGAAGGTTGTTTTGGAAAGATAAAATATCACGCTGCGCCGCCATGCGAAACATGGTGGCGCAGCAAATGGCAAATCCACTTTTCAAATTCAAAACCTAATTTCATGAAGAACAGATTTTTACATTTCCTTCTCCTTTCGCTGTTCGCCAATGGGCTATTCGCCCAGATGGACGTGGCGCTGCACCTGCACCCGAAGCTCGGCGACCAGGCGTTCGCACTCAACACGACGGCGACCGCCGAGATGGGCTACCCCTTCCGGGTCACCCGCCTGCAGTATTACGTCAGCGAAATCAAACTCGTCCACGACGGTGGGCAGGTGACGCCCGTGACCGACCTCTACCTGCTGGTGACGGCGCAAAAGGACAGCATCTTTGAACTCGGCAACTTCAACGTGACGACCATCGAGGGCATCGAGTTCAGCATCGGCGTGGACGCCGCGCACAACCACCTCGACCCAGCGAGCTATGCCAACGACCACCCGCTGGCACCGAAGAACCCCTCCATGCAATGGGGCTGGTCGGCGGGCTACCGGTTCATCGCACTCGAAGGCAAGACGAGCAACAATGGCGGTTCGACCTTCCCTGACGTGTTCCAGGTCCACACCATTGACGATGCCAACTACCAGACCGTCAACATCCCCGTGGAGGCGGTCATGGACGGCGGCCACTTGGCCATCAACCTCGACGCAAACTACCACCACATTCTCGCTGAACTTGACGTGACTGGCGGTGTGACCTCCCACGCAGCCACGGGCGCTTCCGCCACCATTGCGGAGAACATGAAGAACCATGTGTTCACGGCTACAACCGTGAGCGGCACGACCGAGCCGGGCGTTGTCGGCACGTTTGGCATTTCGCCAAACCCGACAAATGGCAACGCCACATTGCGCTACGACCTGCCCGGCTACGAGCAACTAACGCTGACGGTGAGCGACCTCGCCGGAAGGACGGTCTTGACGAAGGAACTGAGCGGCTCGGCGCAGTCGGTTTCGTTGGAAACCAACTGGCAGCCGGGCGTTTACGTCGCCCGGATTTTCAGCAGGGAGAAGTTTTTGGCGCTGGAAAAGCTCGTGGTGAAGTAAATAACGAATGATAAATGATGGATGATGAATGGGCTTCCATTCGTCACCCATCATTTTTATGTTTTATGAGAAACAGCCTACTGCTACTCGCTTGCCTGCTCCTTCTTTCTTGCGAAAAAGAGCAGTCCGCCCCGCCCGTCGAGCCATTGCTCGCCGTGCCGGAGGGCTTCCCTGTGCCCGTTTTTCCCGAAGGGAACGAACTGACGCCGGAGCGTTGGGCATTGGGCAAGCGGCTTTTTTTCGACCCAATCCTATCCAGCGACCGCACGGTTTCCTGTGCTTCGTGCCACCTGCCGGAAATGGCGTTCACGGACGGAAAGCAGTTCAGCGAGGGAGTGGAAGGACGGCTCGGCACCCGCAATGCCCCTACACTCGCCAACATCGCCTACCACCCCTACTACACGAGGGAGGGCGGTGTGCCGACGCTGGAAATGCAAGTCCTTGTGCCGATACAGGAACACGCCGAGTTCGACATGAACATCCTCGACATTGCGGAGCGGCTGAACGCCGACAGCGGCTACGTGCGGGAGAGCCGGGCAGCCTACGGGCGTGTGCCGGATGCCTTCGTCATCACCCGCTCGATTGCCTGTTTCGAGCGGACGATGTTGAGCGGCAGCTCGCCCTACGACCAGTATTTGCAGGGGAAAAACGCTGCGCTGACGGCTGCGGAGCGGCGTGGCATGGGCTTGTTTTTTGGTGAAAAAACCAACTGCTCGCAGTGCCACGGCGGGTTCAATTTCACCAACTATGCCTTTGAAAACAACGGGCTTTACGAAGACTACCCCGACCCCGGACGCTTCCGGCTGACGGGCTTGGAGGCTGACCGGGCGCTGTTCAAGGTACAGACGCTCCGCAACGTGGGCTTGACCGCCCCCTACATGCACGACGGCTCGCTGCCGACGCTGGCGGCGGTGATGGAGCATTACAATGGCGGCGGGGAAAACCACCCGCACAAAAGCCAGTTGATAAAACCACTCAACTTGACTGAGCAAGAAAAAACCGACCTTATTGCGTTCCTGAAAGCCCTGACCGACGACGATTTTTTGGACAATCCAAAATTCAGACAGTAATCGAAAACTTCTTTTATGAAAAAAATCATCCTCACTTTCCTTTCCCTCGCAGCCCTGATGTTCGCTTGCGACCCCGACGATGACACGGTGAAAGCCGTCTATGACCCCACGCCCTACGCCCTCGATTTCGGCGAGTTCCCCGACCCGAACCTGCCTGCCGACAACCTGCCGACCGTAGCCGGGGTGCAGTTGGGACGAATGCTTTTTTACGAAAAAATGCTGTCGAAAGACGGCTCGCAAGCCTGCGCCGACTGCCACCTTCAAAAGGACGGGTTCAGCGACATCCGGCAGTTCAGCCTTGGCGTGGAGCAGTTGCCGGGCAAGCGGCAGGCGATGGCGGTGTTCAACCTCGCCTGGCACAAGAACGGGATGTTCTGGGACGGTCGTGCGCCAAAGGTGAGAGACCAAGCCTTGAAGCCCATCCAAGACCCGCTGGAAATGAACGAGACGCTGGAAAACGCCGTCGCCAAGCTGAAGGCGGATAAACGCTACACCGACCAGTTCATCCGGGCGTTCGGCGACGACAACATCACGTCGGAGCGCATGGGGCTGGCAATGGAGCAGTTCGAGTTCACGATGGTTTCCAACAAATCAAAGTATGACGGCTACCTCGCCGGCACCGAAACGCTGACGGACACCGAGGAGCGGGGGCGGGTGCTGTTCTTTGCCGAGTTCGACCCGTTCAGCGGGCAGAAGGGCGGCGAGTGCTTCCATTGCCACGGCGGCTTCAACCTCACCAACGACCAGTACATGAACAACGGTTTGGACGCGGAGGCGGACTTCACGGACGAGGGGCGCTACAAAGTGACCAACGACCCGGCGGACAGGGCGAAGTTCAAAGTGCCGAGCCTGCGGAACATCGCCATCACCCCGCCCTACATGCACGACGGGCGCTTTGCGACGTTGGAACAGGTCGTCGAGCATTACGATACGGGCGTGAAGAACTCGCCGACCGTGGACGGGCTGCTTTTCAACAACCTCAATCCGGGCGGCTTGCAGCTTTCGGCACAGGATAGGGCTGACTTGGTGGCGTTCTTGAAAACGCTGACGGATGTTTCGTTTTTGGAGGACGAGCGGTTTTCGAGTCCGTTTTAAAAATCTAACACACCTGAGTTAGGTGATAATGGGGGGCGGCTGGGTCGCTTTGCTGCCCCCGTTTTTAAGAATACCGCCCCTCTTTTCTTTGTCATGGGGTGGGTTTTTGACCAATTTTTTTAAACCCGGCGACAGGCTCAACACTTGTCGCCGTTCATACTTAAAATTTTTAAACCTATGCAATCCATGTTCAAAACATTGCCGATTTGCCTGCTGCTGGCAGGTGCCTTCCTGCTGGCAGGATGCCAGAAAGAAGAATTGCCGAAAAATGCCGATGCCATTTACGTCAAGTTCGTCAACAAGGCGGGCAGCAACCTTACGGGGCTTGCCGTGAGCCGACTGGAAGTGGAGGACTTGTCGAAGGGCAAGTCATCGGACTATCTGCGCTACGAGTCGCTGGGCGAGCAGTTCCAGTATGCGCTGGTGGACGCCACCTGTATGATGAACGGGAAAAGGTACTACAGGTCGTCCGCTTGCAGCGGCATCTGCGGCACACCGTCCGCACCCAACAGCAAATGGCTGGACAAGGGCTATTACAAAGTGGTCATCACCAAGTCGGGCGAGCTGGGCGGCAATTATCTCGATTTCAGGCTTTCAAACTAAGTTTTCACCCCATCACAATGCAAGGTTTTTTTTAAAAAATACTCCGCTTTCTCTTCATCAAAAAATGCTGTCGCACATGAAAACATTGGAAGCTAAAAACCACGTCCCTGCGCTACGCTTCGACTGGCTGACCGGGTTCTACGACCGCCTGATAGCGGCGACCATGCCCGAAAAGGCGTTCAAAACGGCGCTCCTCCGGCAGGCGGGCGTCCGCCCCAGCGACCGGGTGCTCGACTTCGGGACGGGAACGGCAACCCTGTCCATATTGCTTGCGGAGCAACACCCCGATGCCGATGTGACTGGCGTGGACGTGGACAAGAAGGTGCTGACCATTGCCCGCAGGAAGGTCGCCGAAAGTCATGCCACCGTGCGATTGGTGCGGTACAATGGGAACAAACTGCCCTTTGAGTCCCGCAGTTTCGACCGGGCGGTGTCGTCGCTGGTGTTCCACCACCTGACCAGAACGCAGCGCAAGCGGGCGCTACGGGAGTTGAACCGGGTGCTAGTGCCGGGCGGCGAAATACATGTCGCCGATTGGGGGAAGCCCGCCAACGGGTTTCAACGGCTGCTTTTCTATCTTGTGCAACTGCTCGACGGCTTCGAGACGACCGCCGATAGCGTCCGGGGCATCTTGCCGGAACTGTTGTACGAGGCGGGCTTCGACAACGTGGAGGAGACGGGGAAGTACAAGACCGTTTTCGGGACGCTGCGGATGTGGCGGGCGGTGAAATAACAACGAGAAACCCATGCGCCGGAAATTGGACAACCATGCTTTATCACAGACGGGGTTTTGGGACAGCCTTTCCGACGGCGACCGTGAGACGGTGTTGTACTGGGCATACGTTCAAGACTTTGCGAAGCGGCACATCCTGTTCCATGAAGGCGAGAGAGGCGACAAGGTGTATGTGCTGGTTACGGGAAAAGTGCAGCTTTTGCAGGATGCGGGGGAGAACAACGAAACTACCGTCCACCTCGCCCGACCGGGCGAGGTGCTGGGCGAAAGGCTGTTGACGGGCGCCATTCACTACAACTGCCGGGCAGAGACGCTGGAAGACAGCACGGTAATCGTGCTTCCGGCATCCGTTTTTTCGCAAATCCTTCAAAGAAGCCCAAAGGCAGCTTGGCATTTTTTCCAATCGCTGCTGCTTCGCCTGCAAAAAACGGAGCAACGTATGCTTCATTTTCGCTTCAACCGCACGGAACACCGAATCCGGCTTTTTCTAAGGGATTGGGTGAAGGAGGAGGGCCGGCAGTTGGCAACGGGCGAGTGGGAGATAACCTGGCGGCTGACCCATACCATGATTGCCAGCCTGTCCAATTCGTCGAGGCAGTATGTGACGGATTTTTTGAATACCTTGCGAAAGCAGGGCGTCCTGCGATACGACCGACGGCACATGGTCATTCAACGGCTGGACTTACTTTGAACAGGAAGGTAAAACGCAGACCAACAATGAATTTGGAAGACAAAATAGATAAAACAAGGTTCAGGGCAGCCGTCTGGCTTGCCAACTGGCTGAAGGTCTTCGGCTTTGGCGGAACTGCCAGTGCCCTGTTGGTGGCTAACGAACGCTTCGTTTGCCCGCTCTGTGCTTTGCTCCGGGAGATGCGGCGGAAGAACCCCAGGCTGGTCGCTCGTTTTTCCAAGTTTTGTGCGACCTGTATGGAGGCGGTTCGAGGCAACGGGCGAACAGTATTGAACTGCATCGTCTGCGTTTTGAGGGCAGCCAGAACCCGGTGCTTGTTGGCTGATTTGTACGTCCTTGAAATATGGAGCCATAGGAAAATCCCGATTTTCCTGCGGAATCAGCAATGGCGGAATTGAGGCGACGACCTTGCCATGACCCTGAATTTCGTCGGGGAGACCCCTTCCACAAAGCGGGTTCACGAATATTTTTCCTCACGCTACGGTCTTGACCGCTGTCATTTCAAAATTAATTCAACGCATGAAATCCATACTCAAACAATTGGTTTGCTGCGGCTTCGCCGCAATCACCGTTTCGGCCTTCGCCCAAACGCCCGTTCCCATCCCGCCCACGCTGTCGGGCAACACGATTGACCTGACCGTACAGCACGGCACGACCGAAATCTACCCCGGTTTTGCTACCAATACGGTCGGCTACAACGGCAGCTTCCTCGGCCCGACCATCCTGCTCGATGCCGGGCAGCAGGTCACGCTCAACGTCCACAACCAGCTTGGCGACACCACGACCGTGCATTGGCACGGCTTGAACGTGTCGCCCGCCAACGATGGCAGCCCGCACGTGATGATTATGGCGGACGAGACTTGGTCGCCCTCCTTTCCCGTGCTGGACAAAGCTGCCACGTACTGGTACCACCCGCACCTGCACGGCAAGACGATGGACCAGGTACTGCTCGGCGCTGCGGGCTTTATCTTCGTACGGGACGCCGAGGAAGCCGCCCTCGACCTGCCCCGCACCTACGGCACGGACGACGTGCCGCTGGTGTTCCAGTTCAAAACCTTCGATGCTGACAAGCAAATCATGATGGAGGACGAAATGGACAACGCCGTGCTGGTGAACGGCGTGGTGGACGGGGTGCTGAACAGCCCGGCGCAGGTGGTTCGCTACCGCCTGCTCAACGGCTCCAGCCACCGTTTCTTCAACTTCGGCTTCTCCAACAACAAGCAGTTCAAGCAGATCGCCTCCGATGCCGGGCTGCTCGATGCGCCCGTTGCCCTGACCCGCCTCATCCTCGCCCCCGGCGAGCGGGCAGAAATCCTCGTGGACTTGGGCAACGAACAGGGCAACACGCTGACGCTGAAATCCTTCGGAACGGAACTGCCGCAGGGCTTCCCCGGCGGCACGATGATGATGGGCGGCATGGAAGGTCCGCTCGACGATACCGACTTTTCGGTACTGACCATCCACGTCGGAGCGCCGACCAACGACCCCGTGACGACCGTCCCGACCGCCCTCACCACCAACGAGGTGCTGTCGCAAACGGGCGCTGCGACCCGCTCGATTGGCTTCTCCGCACAGCCGATGATGAGCATGACGAATTTTTTCATCAACAATAAGAAGTTCGACATGGAGGAGGTGGAGTTCACCACCGAGCAGGACAAGGTGGAGGTCTGGAACATCACGAACCAGACCATGATGGCGCACCCGTTCCATATCCACGGCAACCATTTCTATGTGCTGCAAGTGAACGGCGCAACCCCGCCGCCCAACATGCGGGGCAGGAAGGACGTGGTGGTGGTGCCGCCGATGAACGGCAGCGTGAAGCTCGTGACGAGGTACGAAAACTATGGCGACCCGATGCTGCCGTATATGTTCCATTGCCATATCCTCAGCCACGAGGACGGCGGCATGATGGGGCAGTTCATCGTGAACCCGACCGCCAGCGCCACGACGGATTTGGAGCAACAAGGTTCGCTGACCATCTCGCCGAACCCCGGCAAGGGCAATTTTGTCATCGAGGCGGATTTGCCGCAGGCGGGCGACGCCACGCTGACGCTCCATTCTTCGGACGGCAGGCTGCTGGAAACGAGGAAGCTGGAAGGGCTGAACACGGGCATCCAACAAATCCCGGCGAATTTCACGGGTCTGGCGGCTGGCTGGTACTGGCTGACCTTGCAGCGTGGGGAGCGGGTGTTTTCGGGGAAGGTGGTGGTGGAATAGACGGTTTGATTTAACTAAAAGGGTAGGACAGCACGATTCGCTGTCCTACCCATCTCAATATTTTTCCGATGAAAAAACTCCCTGTCGTACTTTTCCTGTTGGCGGTGCTGCTCGCCCTTTCTTTTTTGACCGAAGGGCCTTGCGACTCGCCCCTCGTCGGCGGTCACACGGGCGCACCCGGCGAAACGGGCTGCGACGGCTGCCACGGCGGAACGCCCAACACCGGCCCTGGTACGCTTACCCTCGACTGGTCGGACACCAGCGGGCATTACGTCCCCGGTCAGGTGTACGATGCCGTCGTGACGCTCGCCCAAGCCGACAGGGACAAGTTCGGTTTCGTGGCGCTGGCACTCAAGGACAGCGGCAATACCACCACCGGGCAGTTTTCGATTGACGACGCTGACCGCACCCGCACCTTCAACGATGGCCCCCGGAAGTACGTCTCGCACACGTCCTGCGGTGCAGATGCCGCTCCCCTCGGTTCGCTGTCGTGGACTTTCCATTGGCAAGCGCCAGCTACCGACGTGGGAGCCGTCACAATTTATCTGGCAGGGCTTGCCGCCAACCACAACCACGCCACCTCTGGCGACGACGCCTATGAACTGGCACTGCACCTCACGCCCGCCGACACGGTGGCTTCTGCGAGCGGGGAGCGCCTCGACGAGGCTGCGTTTTCCCTGCACCCAAACCCAGTTTCGGCAGGTGGGCTATTGAATGTCCGGCTGATGATGCCGCAGGTGGGAAGGCTGCAATTCTTGCTCCTCGACGTGGCGGGGCGGACGGTGCGCCGTTTTGATTTGGGCGAAAAAGCAACGGGCAATCAGATGTTTGAACTGGAAACGGCTGGTTTGGCGGCAGGGGTATATTCCCTAGAGGCCCGCCTGTCGGGAGAGTGGCTTGGTGCTGCAAGGGTGGTGGTGGAGTGAAAATTACGCAGACGGGGAGTAATAAAATTCAGCATGAAAATTCGACATTCACTGGTTGGTTCTGCTTTCGCCTTCCTGCTGGCGACGAGTTGCTGCTGGCTGCCGTTTGTGGCAGTGGCCTTGGGTGGAGCAGCTGGGCTGTCGGCGCTTTCGGTGGGGCTGGAAAAATACAGCGGATTGCTCATGGTTTTGGGCATCGGGCTGGCAGGTTGGGCTGGCTGGCTTTTTTGGCAAAAAAGAAAATCCAGACAATCGGGCAGCATCGTTTTGCAGAGCCTACTTACTTGCCCAAACTGTGGATTTCAAAAAGAGGAAACCATGCCCACGGATGCTTGTCGGTTTTTCTACGAGTGTGAAAACTGCCACGTTATGCTTCGCCCCAAAGCGGGTGACTGTTGTGTATTTTGCAGTTTTGGCTCGGTTAAATGCCCGCCGATACAGCAGGGGCAAGGCTGCTGTTAACACTGATTTCAATTTCAAATATGGAACATCAACACCACCAACACGGGCAAGCCGCAGTGCCGCCCGCTAAGGCACATGAGCACGGCAAGCAAGCACCGCCCGCAGGCGGACATGCCGACCATGCCGCCCACCACGACCATTCCGCCATGATTGGCGACTTCCTTCGCCGCTTCTGGGTCTGTCTGGCGCTGACCGTTCCAGTCGTTTTCATCTCGCCCATGTTCCAACACGCTGTCGGGTACAGCTTCGATTTTCCCGGCAGGAACTGGGTCTCGTTTGCCCTAGGAACCATCATTTTCATTTACGGCGGCAAGCCGTTCCTGACGGGGCTGTTGGATGAACTGCGCCGCCGCTCGCCCGGCATGATGACGCTCATCGGCGTCGCCATTTCCGTCGCCTATCTGTACAGCACGGCGGTCGTCTTCCGGCTGGTGGCGGGCATGGATTTCTACTGGGAACTGGCCACGCTCATCGTCATCATGCTGTTGGGGCATTGGCTCGAAATGAAAAGCGTCGCCGGGGCATCGAAGGCGCTGGAAATGATTGTGAAAATGCTGCCTGCCGAAGCCCACATGTATCACGGCGAAATGCTCCACGACATGCGGGTGGACGAACTCAAAATCGGCGACCTGGTGCTGGTGAAGCCCGGCGAAAAAATCCCGGTGGATGGCACGGTGACGGAAGGCGAAAGCCTCGTGGACGAGAGCATGTTGACGGGCGAAAGCGTTCCCGTGAAAAAATCGCCCGGCTCGAAAATCATCGCTGGTGCGCTCAACGGCGAGGGCAGCCTGAAAGCCACGGTCGACAAAGTTGGCAAGGAAAGTTACCTGAACAAAGTCATCACGATGGTGCAGGAGGCGCAGGCTGCCAAGTCGCAGACCCAACTCCTGGCAGACCGTGCTGCCCGCTGGCTCACGTTCATCTCCATCGGCGTGGGCGTAACGACGCTGGCGGTCTGGCTGGCAAAAGGGCAGGGGCTGGCATTTGCCTTGGAGCGCATGGTGACGGTCATGGTCACTGCCTGCCCCCATGCCCTCGGCGTGGCAATACCGCTAGTGGTGGCGATTTCGACCGCCATGAGCGCCCGGCGTGGCTTGCTCATCCGCAACCGCACGGCATTCGAGAGCGCCCGCAAAATCACGGCAATGGTGTTCGACAAGACCGGGACGCTGACGGAAGGCAAGTTCGGCGTGTCGAGGGTCGAGCCGCTGGACGGCGCCCGCTCTGCGGACGACCTGCTGGCGCTCACTGCCGCCCTCGAACAGCACAGCGAACACCCGATTGCCAAAGGCATCGTGCGGGCGGCGAATGAAAAATACCTGGCACTGCCCGCCATTTCCAATTTTTCCTCCATAACCGGGAAGGGCATTCAGGGCGATGTTTCCGGCAAAAAAATAAACGTGGTCAGCCCCGGTTATTTGCTTGAAAAAGACATTGCACAGCCGAAAAACGCAGTCGGAAATGCTGCCGAGACAGTGGTTTTTGTGTTGGAGAATGAAAAGCTGGTGGGCTTCATTGCCCTTGCCGACCAAATCCGACCGGACGCCAAAACTGCCGTCGAGGATTTGAAAAAACAGGGAATCAAGGTCTTCATGGCGACGGGCGACAACGAGCGGGTGGGCAAGGCGGTGGCAGAAGCATTGGGCTTGGATGGCTACTACGCCGAGGTGCTGCCGCACGAGAAAGTGGACATCGTGAAAAGCCTCCAAAAGAAAGGCGAGTTCGTTGCCATGACGGGCGACGGCGTGAACGACGCCCCGGCCCTGGCGCAGGCCGACGTGGGCATCGCCGTCGGCAGCGGCACGGACATCGCCGCCGAAACCGCTGACATCATCCTCACGGAAAGCCGTCCTTCCGACGTGCTGGGCTTGGTCAATTTCGGCAAAGCCACCTATCGGAAAATGGTGCAGAACCTGCTCTGGGCAACGGGCTACAACGTGTTCGCCATCCCGTTGGCGGCGGGGGTTTTGTACCCAACTTTTACTTTGAGTCCGGCGCTGGGGGCAGTACTGATGGCACTGAGCACGGTGGTGGTGGCGTTGAATGCGCAGTTGCTGAAGTCGGCACTTCAAAAATGATGAGCAGTGTGATAGTCGCTAAGAAGTGGACGTCAAAAACCGATTTGCAATCCCGCGAATAAATACCTCGGCAGCCCCAAGCGGATGCCTTGCGGGCGATGGGTAACGATATACCGCTTATCCATCAGGTTTTTCACGGAAAAATTCAGGCGGATTTTGGTGTTCGGAATTTTCCAGCCGGTGTTGGCATCAAGCAGCCAGTAAGCGGGCAGCCTGCCCGTGCGACCATTGGCGGTGGGAGCTACGGTGTTCAGTTCATCCGAAAATTGCTCTGCGACAAATGTTCCGTTCAATACGACAGACCAGCCGAACGGCGCTTCGAAAACGAGCGAGCCATTTGCCAGCCATTCCGGGGAATAAGGCGTGAAGTTACCGTCTATGTTGACCTGCTCGCCGCCCTGCGTCAGGAAGCGGTCGCCCTCGAAGGTGGATTGGAGCGCTGTGCCGTTCAGGTCAAGTTTCAGGGCATAGCCGCCCAGCCAAGAACTAAAATCGAGGTTCACGCCCGCTTCGACGCCCTGGTGCTTCGTTTCACCACCATTCACCAACCCAGCGCCTGCACCGCCGGAGGATTGGGAAACAGGAATAATTTGATTGGAAAAATCGAGCAGGAAGCCCGTCAACTCGAAGCCGAGCAGTTTGTTCAGCTTGCGGCGCACGCCGAGTTCGTAGTT
Organism: uncultured Saprospiraceae bacterium; assembly: GCA_964442355.1. Lineage (GTDB taxonomy): Bacteria > Bacteroidota > Bacteroidia > Chitinophagales > Saprospiraceae > UBA6168. Next base: position 35,594 of record CAYTZS010000004.1, read on the forward strand.
CCAGCTTTCCTCCGCATCCAATTGAATGGCTTCGCCTGTGTTGGTGATGGCGTCTTTCACACGGGGCGGCGCAAAGCCTTTGTGGACGCCTCCGAACACGGTCATGCCTTCGGCAATTTTGTAGGTGAAACCGCCGCCCGGCAGCAGCCCTACCACGTCGCTTCCTGCGACCACGCTGGTGTCCGTAACAACGCCGTTGAACTTGTTCCGCAAGATGTTCCGCTCGTAGTCGTAGCGTTCCACGCGAAGCCCAGCGCTCAGGGTCAGTCTGGGCGTGACGGAAAAACGGTTTTGCAGAAAAACGCTGAACGCCTGCCCGGTGCGGATTTCGTCTTCCACCAAATCGCCGGAGCCCGCGTCGTTTTTTTTCCCGTTGACCCGCTGCTCGAATGCCCGCTCGTACAGAAATCTTGCGCCGAAATCCAATTCGTTTTCAATAGAGAACAGGCGGTGGTGATAGTTGAGCCGGGGCTCTACGCCAGCCACCTCGAACTGGCGGTTGCGCCCGCCAGTGCTGTTGAGCATAAAAACAGCGCCGCCTGCCACGCTGGTGTCGCCCCACACGACGCCGGTTTGGTTGGCGGCGCTCGGGTTTTCGGAGAAATCCTGTCTGCGCCAGTTGCGCGTGGTGGTGTAGCCGAACACCGAGGTTTTGATTTTCAAATCCTCGGTCAGTCGGTAGTCGTAAAGCAGGCTGGAGGAGTAGCGGCGGATGGTGAGTTGGTCGTCCGGCGCCATTTTCACAAAATCCTGCCCGCCCCGGTCGTACATGGTCTGGGTCAATCCAAGATAGGTAGCGTCCGATTTTTCGTCGTACACGCCAATCTTCAGGGCAAGGTCCGATTTTTTACTGGCGGCGAGCCTGATTTTGGCGCTCAGGTCATTGATGTTGAAACCAACATAGCCAACCTGGTCTGCTTGTTTGTGCAGAAAATTGACAGAATAGCCGACGTTGCCGACGGTCGAACCGTAATTGAGCAGACTGCTGAACATTTCGCCTTGCCCGCCAGTGATTTTCAAGAAACCGGCAGCAGTTTCCGGCGGGTCAGCGGTGATGTAGTTCAGTACGCCGCCAATGGTTTGCGGGCCGAACAAAATTTGCCCACTGCCTTTCAGCAACTCCACGCCGCTCATGCGCTCGATGGCGGGTGTGTAGTATAGTTCCGGCTCGCCGTAGGGGTTGAGGGCGACGGGGATGCCGTCTTCGAGCACCAGTAAGCTCCGGCTGCGGTCGGAGTCGAGACCCCGCACGGATAGGTTGAGGCGCAGCCCCGCCCCTTCTTCGTCCACGACGTGTACGCCGGGGATTTTGCGCAGGACTTCGTTGCCGCTTATTGGGGCGATTTGGGTGATTTTTGCCGAATTGAGGTAAAAAACAGAGCCTGGTATTTTTTGGAAAACGCCGTCCCGCTGACCGACCACGCTAATCGCTGGAATTTCAATAATCCGGACGCTGTCAACAATTCCAGCCTGCTGCGAGAAACAGGGCAGCGTCAACAGCAAAGCAACACTGAGGCAGGAAAGCTGCCAAAGCCCATTCGAAGTATTCAGGTTCATATTGAAGAAATTTGAAAGCCAAGTTTAACCAGCTGCCGCAAAGGTAGATGGGAAGAGATGGGCGCCCAATCACCCTTTTCAAGGGGAGGCTTCCAAAATTTATTTGTGCGGATACCTATCATTAGGTAGGTCTATGACCTCATAAGTTAATCGTCCGGTGCGATTTTTAGATGCACAGGCAACCCAAATCCTGTTCATATTGAACAGATAAATGGCATAGCCAATCAATTCAGTCATGTGGATTAGGCGAGGTATGTTCTGCACTCCGCCGCTAGCACCGCTAATTAGGTGCTTATCTATGAAGTTTTGTTACTTGCAATAAATAAAAGTCAGGATGATACTTTTCATCAAAAACATGGTCTGCGCCCGTTGCGAGCGCATGGTTCAGCGGCTACTGGCGGAGGTTGGGTTGGCGGCGAAAACCGTGCGACTCGGCGAAGCGGACATCGAGGGCGAACCGACCCCGTCGCAGTTGGAGGCGCTGCGGGCTGCCCTGCAAACGGAGGGCTTGGAACTGCTCGACGACCGCACGAGCCGCCTTGTGGGGCAGGTGAAGAACCTCGTCGTACAGGAAATACACCATGAGCCACAGAAGCCGGAAACGATGAACTTTTCCGACTTCCTGTCCAAGAAGGCGGGCTACGACTACTCGCACCTGAGCAGGCTGTTCTCGTCGGTGGAAGGGGTGACGATTGAGAAGTTCATCATCGCCCAGAAGATAGAGCGAGTGAAGGAACTGTTGGTGTACGACGAGCTGACGATGGGCGAAATCGCTTGGCGCTTGGGCTACAGCAGTTCGCAGCACCTGTCGAACCAGTTCAGGCAGGTGACAGGCATGACGCCGACGCAGTTCAAGGGCCATCATGGGCAGGGGCGGAGAAGGTTGGATGAGCTATAGCCCAAAATCCTGTACCCAATTTCCAGAATTCTGTAACGCTTTTGCTCGCCGCTGCCCGGAACTTTGCCCTAAAAAAATCACCAATGATGACACATGAATTTTCCGTGACCGGAATGACCTGCGGCGGCTGCACAGCTACCGTCAAAAAAGCCCTTGAAAAAGTACCGGGCATCACCGCCGCCCGCGTAACCCAAGCCCCACCGATTGCCGTCCTCGACATGGAGCGGCACGTCGGCTTGGGCGAACTGAAGGCGGCGCTGAAAGACCACCCCAAGTACCAAATCGGCGAAGCACCTGTGAAAGCACAGGCCCATGCCCCGAAGCCTGCGCCCGCAACGGCTGAGGTGGAGGAAAAGCAGTCGTTCTTGAAAACCTACAAGCCGATTTTGCTGGTATTCGGCTATATCGTCGGCGTGACGCTGCTGGTCGAATTTGCCGCCGACAGCTTTGACGGGATGCGATGGATGCGGCATTTTATGGCGGGCTTCTTCCTCGTTTTTTCGTTTTTCAAGCTGCTCGACGTACCGGCCTTCGCCATGTCGTACAGCAGCTACGACCTCGTGGCAAGGCGTTGGCTTGGCTGGGGATACGTTTACCCATTTGTGGAATTGGCTTTCGGGATTTTGTTCCTGACCAATATCCAGCCCGTTTTCACGAATGCCGCTGCCTTTGTTGTCATGGGCGTCAGCACATTGGGGGTCATCCAAAGCCTGTTGGCGAAGCGCAAGTTCCAATGCGCCTGCCTCGGTGCGGTGTTCAACCTGCCCATGTCCACGATTACGCTGGTGGAGGACTTGCTGATGGTAGGGATGTCGGGGGCGATGTTGTTCATGCTGTAAAATCATTGAATTGAAAGCTATATTCACCCTGCTAAAAAAACTTTTCAAGGCGGTTTTCCTCAAAAAATGCTGCCGCTGAAAACAAAATACTTATGGTAGAAAAACTCGTCCAAATTTCCCTTCGCAACCGGCTGCTCGTGCTGATGGCGGCGGCTGGCTTGTTCGCATGGGGCATCTTCTCCGTGCGCAACAACCCGATTGATGCCATCCCGGATTTGTCGGAAAACCAGGTCATCGTCTTCACCGAATGGATGGGGCGCAGCCCGCAGCTCATCGAAGACCAGGTGACCTACCCACTGGTGTCCAATTTGCAGGGCATTCCGAAGGTGAAAAACATCCGGGGCAGTTCCATGTTCGGGATGAGCTTCGTCTATGTCATTTTCGAGGACAACACGGACATCTACTGGGCAAGGACGAGGGTGCTGGAACGCCTCAACTTCGCCCAGCGCCTGCTGCCCGAAGGTGCAACGCCCAGCCTCGGACCGGACGGCACGGGCGTTGGCCATATCTTCTGGTACCACCTCGATGCCCCCGGCATGGACTTGGGCGAGCAACGGGCCTTGCAGGACTGGTACGTCAAATTCGCCCTGCAAACCGTGCCGGGCGTCAGCGAGGTGGCATCGTTCGGCGGCTTTGGAAAGCAGTACCAAGTGAACATTGACCCCTATAAACTGAACTACTACAACGTCCCACTCATGGACGTGCTGAACGCCATCCGCAGCAACAACAATGATGTGGGCGGTCGCAAGTTCGAAATGTCCGACATGGCGTACATCGTGCGGGGCTTGGGTTATTTGAAAAAAACGGAGGACATCGAGAACATCCCGGTCGGCAATTACGGCAGCGTGCCTGTGCGGGTGCGGGACGTAGCGAACGTGCAGATGGGCGGCGACCTGCGCCTCGGCATCTTCGACATGGACGGCAAAGGCGAGGTGGTCGGTGGCATCGTAGTCATGCGCTACGGCGAGAACGCCGACAACGTCATCAAAGCGGTGAAGAAAAAAATGGCGGAGGTCGAAAAAGGCTTGCCGCCCAATGTAAAGTTCAAGGTCAGCTACGACCGCAGCGAACTCATCGAAGCCGCCATCGAATCGGTGAAGGGGACGCTGACGGAGGAGATGATTGCCGTGTCCATCGTGGTGCTGCTGTTCCTGTTCCATTGGCGTAGTGCCTTGATAATCTTGATACAACTGCCCATTTCGGTAGCCGTCGGCTTCATCTTGCTCGAAGCCTTTGGGCTTTCCTCCAACATCATGTCGCTGACGGGCATCGCCCTTGCCATCGGGGTGGTGGTGGACGACGGCATCGTGATGGTCGAAAATGCGTACCGACACTTGGCGGAGGCGACGTGGGCAAAAACCTTTGCAGAGCGCCTAACCGTCATCGAAAAAGCCTGCAAGCAGGTAGGGCCCGGCGTGTTTTTTTCCACCATCGTGACCATCGCCTCGTTCCTGCCGGTCTTTTTGCTGACGGGCATGGAAGGCAAACTGTTCTCCCCGTTGGCTTGGACGAAGACCTTCATCCTGCTGGTGGATGCCTTCCTCGCCATCACGCTGACGCCCGTGCTGATTGCCCTGATTTTGAAAGGGAAACTGAAGCCGGAGAGCGCCAACCCCATCACCCGTTTTCTGGAAAAACTGTACACGCCCGTACTGAAACTTTGTTTGCGCTGGCGCAAAACGACGCTTGCCGTGATGCTTATCGCCCTAGCGGTCAGCGTCCCGATGATGATGCGCTTGGGTACGGAGTTCATGCCGCCGCTCGACGAAGGCTCGCTGCTGTTCATGCCCGTGACGCTGCCCGACGTGTCCAATTCGGAGGTCAAGCGGCTTTTGCAGGTACAGGACAAGCTCATCGCCTCCGTGCCGGAGGTGAGCCATGTGCTCGGAAAGGCGGGTCGGGCGAACACTGCGACAGACAACTCGCCCATCAGCATGATTGAGACCATCATTTTGCTGAAGCCCAAAAACGAGTGGCGGGCGGGCCTGTCCAAAAACGACATCATCAACGAGCTGAACGGCAAGCTGCAAATCCCCGGCGTGGTCAACGGCTGGACGCAGCCCATCATCAACCGAATCAACATGCTTTCGACGGGCATCCGCACCGACGTGGGCTTGAAGGTTTACGGACAAAACCTCGACACGATTTACTCCGTCGCGCAGGTGCTGAAAAAGGAACTCGAAGGCATTGAGGGCGTGAAAGACCTCTACGTGGAACCCATCACGGGCGGCAAGTACATTGACATCGTGGTAAAACGGGAGGAAATCGGGCGCTACGGCCTGAGCGTGGACGACGTGAACATGCTGGTCGAAAGCGCGCTCGGCGGCATGGTGCTGACCACTACCGTCGAGGGGCGGCAGCGCTTCACGGTCAATGCCCGCTTCGCCCAAGACTTTAGAAACAACCTCGACGCCCTGCGCCGCCTGCAAGTGCAGACCGCCCGCTACGGCCCCATCCCGCTCGAAGCGGTAGCCGACGTGCGGATAAGCGAAGGTCCGCCGATGATAAATTCAGAAAACGCCATGCTGCGGGGTACGGTACTGTTCAACGTGCGGGAACGTGACCTCGGTGGCACGGTGCAAGAAGCGCAGCAAAAATTGGACGCCGCCGTGAAGCAATTGCCGAAAGGCTATTACATTGAATGGAGCGGGCAGTGGGAAAACCAAATCCGGGCGAGCCAGACGCTGAAGCTCATCCTTCCCATCGTGCTGCTCATTATCTTTTTTGTGCTGTACATGACCTACCACTCTGTCAAGGAGGCGCTCATCACGATGATAACCGTGCCTTTTGCGCTTATTGGTGGGGTTTATATGGTTTATTTTTATGGGGCAAACCTGTCGGTAGCGGTGGCGGTGGGCTTCATCGCCCTGTTCGGCATGGCCATCGAAACGGCGATGCTGATGACCATTTACCTCAACGAAGCCATGCAACGGCTCGTGGAGGAGAAAGGAAATACCCGTGAGTCCATCACCAATGCCGACATCCGGGATTGGGTCATCTGGGGGGCAGCCAAGCGCCTCCGACCCAAATTGATGACGGTTTCAGTGTCGCTTTTCGGTCTCATCCCCATCCTTTGGGCGACGGGTGTCGGCAGCGACATGATGTTGCCCATCACGATTCCGCTCATCGGCGGTACGATTTCATCCACCATCTATGTGCTGCTTGTCACGCCCGTTGTTTTTGAAATGACGAAGGAGCGGGAATTGCGGCGGCAGGGAAAAATTGAAGTGTATGATGTGCAGGAGTAATTTTTTGAGGATAAAAATTGGAGTGGTGGCAGTGGGCTTTTTGTTCCAAAAAAGCCCTGCACAACAGTTGCTCCCGCTCGACACGATCCTGAACCGCATCGAGCGTGGCCACCCCGCCCTGAAAGCCCCCGATGCCCGCATCCAGGAACTCGACACCTATGCCAAGGGAACGGTGACGCTGCCTCCGCCCCGAGTCAGCAGCGGCTTATGGATGACGCCCTACAACCCGAAAAGGTGGAGCCAAAGCGGTGCGCATGGCGATGGCATGGGCAGCTTCATGGTATCGGGCGAGCAGATGCTGCCCAACCGCAAAATGCAGGAAGCTGAGGGGCGCTACATGGCGTCCATGTCGGCGATGCAGGGGGCAGAAAAGGGCGTGATGCGGAACATGCTGTTTGCCGAAGCAAAAAGCGCCTACTTCAACTGGCTGGTGCTGAAACGCAAAACCGCCGTGCTGGACGAGAGCAAGAACCTTCTCCGCCTGATGATTGAGAGTGCCAAGCAGCGCTACCAGTTCAACCGGGAAAAGCTCGGCAGCATCTACAAGGCCGAAGCGGAACTCGCCGACCTCGACCGGATGCAGGCGATGTACGCCGGGGAAATCCGGCAGCAGAAGACAATGCTCGAAGCCTTGATGCAGTTCCCACAGGAGGTAGATTTCGACGTGGACACCATCTGGCAAATGCCAACGCTGCCCAGTTTGCCCGACACCGCCCTCGTCGCTGCCCGCAGCGACATTCGGGTAGTGGAAGCCAACCTGCGTACTGCCCGGCTCGAACAGGAGTTCAACCGTTCCAAGCTAAAGCCGGAGTTTGGCGTCCGCTACGACCACATGTTTGCATTTGGCGGGCAGCCGTGGCAGTTCTCGCTCATGGGCATGATGACCGTGCCAATTGCGCCTTGGGCGAACAAAGACATCAAGACCCGCATCGAGGGCATTGACTTCCGGCTGGCAGCGTTTGAGTGGGAAAAAGCCGCCATTGCCAACGCCGTGCGGGGCGCAGCAGCCGACCGCCTCGTGATGATGCAAACCCTGCAAAACCAAATCGAACGTTATGAAAACGACATCGTGCCCAACCAGCGCAAGCGTTTCCAAAGCACCCTGCTCGCCTACGAGCAGAACACCGACGAACTGTTCATGGCACTCGATGCCTGGCTCGAACTGAAAATGAGCCGCCTTGCGCAACTCGACCTTCTCCAACAACTGCTTCAAGCCAAAAACGCTTATGAAAAAGAACTGGAAATACGGTAATATCTTCGGATTGCTTGCCTTGCTGCTGCTCTTTTTTGCAGCCTGCAATAACGGTTCAGCCGACCACTCGCAGCATGGCGGGAAAGCCGCCGCCTACCAGTGCCCCATGAAGTGCGAGGGCGACAAGACCTACCCCCAGCCCGGCTCCTGCCCGGTCTGCAAAATGGACTTGAAGCCCGTCGAGATGCCCGCCGGACACGACCACTCCGCCATGCAGCACGACACGGCGGCGGTGGTTTACACCTGCCCTATGCACCCCGAAATCGTGCGGGACGAACCGGGAACTTGCCCGATTTGCAAAATGGACTTGGTAAAAAAGGAGACTTCCGCATCCAGCGACAATGACCACGGCAGCCACGCAGCCCCATCTGCCGACCTCGACTTTTTGTTGAAACCGACCTACGAGTACGTTTTGACCTCAGTAAAAACCGCCCGACCGGAACGGAAAACGCTCGCTGCCAGCATCGAAGCGCCGGGCTACCTCGCCTACGATGCCCGAAAGGTGCAGGCGATATCGGCACGGTTCGGCGGGCGCATCGAGCGGCTGTACGTCAAGTACCTGTACCAGCCCGTGCGGAAGGGGCAGCGCATCCTCGACATTTACAGCCCGGAGATCGCTACGGCGCAGCAGGAATTGATTTTCCTGCTGGAAAACGACGCTGACAACAAGGCATTGATTGAAAATGCCCGCCGCCGCCTGTCGCTGCTCGGCATGACGGCGGCACAAATCGGCGAGGTGGAAAAGACCAGGAAGCCTTCGCTGTCGCTGCCTGTTTTCAGCCCCTACGACGGGCTGGTTTTTGAAAAAGCCATGCCTGCCCTGGCATTGCCCGGTTCGGAAATGGGGGAAGGCATGGAAAATGGCGGCGGCGCAGCCTTGCCCACTTCCCTTGCCGCCGATGGCGAGCTTTCCCTGCGGGAAGGGATGTACGTGCAAAAAGGGCAGCGGCTGTTCAGCCTGCAAAGCCTATCCACCGTCTGGGCGGTGCTCGAATTTTACCCGTCAGACGTGGCGCTGGTCAAGGTGGGGCAGCCCGTGAGCGTCCGCATCGAGCCGTTCGACCAGCAGTTTTCAGGAAAAGTCAATTACATCGAGCCGCAGTTCGGGACGGGCGGCAAGAACATCCGGGCGAGGGTCTATCTCGACAATCCGGGCGGCAAGTTGAAGCCGGGGGCATTGCTGAAAGCGACCGTGCAGGCGAGCGGGCGTTCCGCCATTTGGATTCCAAAGACCGCTGCCCTCGACCTCGGCAGGCAACGGGTGGTGTTTTTGAAAAAAGACGGCGTTTTTCAAAGCAAAAAAATTGAGGTAGGCAGCATGTCCGGCGGTTGGCTGGAGGTGCGGTCGGGCATCTCGGAAAACGACGAGATTGCCGCCGATGCACAGTTCCTCATGGACAGCGAGAGTTTTGTGAAATCAAATTGATTGAAAATGAGCTATTTAATAAAAAATGTTGCCTTGACTGTCTTGCTGCTGACGGCTGCTGCTTGCAATGAAAGCCCCCCCGAAGCTGTGCCGGAAAACGTCTATTACACCTGCTCGATGGACCCGCAGGTGATGGAGAAAAAGCCGGGCACTTGTCCGATTTGCAAGATGGACCTGGTGCGGGTGGAAGTTGACCCGAACCAGAAAGCAGGCGAGTTGAAGTTGAGCGAGCAGCAAATCCAGTTGGCGAACATCCAGACGGACACCGTGCGGCTGCGACCGCTCGGCGAGGAAATCACCCTTTCGGCTACGCTGAAGGAAAACCAGAACCTCGTGAACGTGGTCACGTCGAGGATTGCGGGAAGGGTCGAGCGGCTTTTCGTGCGAAACATTGGCGAACCCGTGCGGGCGGGACAAGCGGTTTTTGAACTGTACAGCGAGGAACTTGCCGCTGCCCAGCAGGATTACCTGTTGGCATTGCAGAGCAAAAAACGTTACGCCGACACCGAGCCGAACTTTGCCCGCATTGCCGACGCCGCCCGCAACAAACTCTTGCTATGGGGAATGGCCGAGCGCCAAATCGCCGACCTCGAACTAAACGGCAAGCCCGGCAACACCCTCACTTTTTACAGCAAATACAGCGGCATCGCCACGGAGGTCAGCGTCGCCGAGGGCGATTACGTGGCGGAAGGCTCGCCCGTGCTGCGCCTTGCCAACCTGGGCACACTTTGGGCAGAGGCACAGCTTTACGTCAGCGACCTGCCGTTTTTGGCCAAGACCGGGGAGGCGTTGGTGGAAATCCCTTCTATCTCCGACCAGAAGCTGCGGGGCGTGGTCAGTTTCGTGAACCCCTCGCTCGAAGCCTCCTCCAAAATCGTGATGGTTCGGGTGGAAATCCCCAACCCAAACGGCGACTACCAGCCGGGGATGCAGGCTTGGATGACATTGAAGGGCAAGGTCAGGAACGCCATCGCCGTACCGACCAATGCACTCATACAGGGGAAAAACGGAGCTACGGTTTGGCTTAAAAATGCCAGCGGCGCTTTTGAAAGCCGCATGGTGACGATGGGCAAGACCAACCGGGATTTCACGGAAATCACCGAAGGCTTGCAGGCTGGCGAGGTGGTCGTTGTTTCGGGGGCATACCTGCTGCACAGCGAGCTGGTGTTCAAAAAAGGAGCGAACCCGATGGCGGGGCATGATATGGGAGGCGGTGAGCATGGGGGGCATTGATTTAGAAGAAGTACCTCCAATTAAAACTGGCAACCATATTGATATAAAACAGATAGCCACAATGAACTACTTTTGTGCTTGATGAAAAAATTCCTGCCCATATTCCTTGCCTTCCTGATGCTGGCGACGAGTTCGCCTACCGGACAGGGCATCAGCACGGTGATGAAGCTGGGCGGGTTTGTTCACCATTTCATCCACCACATCACCTGCCACGGCGACAAAATTGGCTTGGGTGACTTCGTGGCCCTGCACTATTCCGACCACGGACACCACGAGGAAGACCACCAAGAACACGGAAACCTGCCTTTCAGCCACGATCACGACCAGCAGGGCATTGCCACACATGGCTTTTGGTTGGTTTCACAACAGTATGAAACGCTTGCTTTTTGCAAAAGAGATATTTTCTCCAATCCGCTGATTTTCCACTCGCAGCAATTTCATTCCTCCGCCTACTCGGGCGACATCTGGCAGCCACCAAGGGCATAACCGCCTGCCAGCCCTTTTATAAGTTTCCCTTTTTCAAGATACTTCCCAGCATTGCCACGCGCCATGCCGGGCAGCATCCATTCATTCAATTTCAACAACAATGAAAAATATCATGCTGCCATTGGCAGCTCTTTTGTGCTTCCTGTTTGGCTGCACCCACTCGCATGATGCCGATAGTGACCATGCCCACGACGCTGCGGGCAACCACATCACGCCCGCCGAACCTTCTTTGGAAGCCCTCGCTTTCACGCTTTACACCGACAAAACCGAGCTTTTCGTGGAGTTCAAGCCACTTGTCGTGGGGCAGGAGAGCCGTTTTGCCGCACACTTCACGGCGCTCGGCGACCTGTTCAAGGCCGTCGGCGAGGGCAGCGTGACCCTCTCTTTGAAAAAAGGGGAGGCCACGGGACAGTCCATCACCGCCGACAAGCCCGAAGTGCCGGGCATCTTCCGCCTCCGCATGACGCCCAAGCAGGCGGGGGTTTACAGCCTCGTATTCGACATCAAAACGCCAGCCTACACCGACCAAATCACCATCCCCGATGTGGAGGTTTATGCCGACGAAAAAACGGCGATTGTTAAACAAGCTCCCGAGGAAGGCGGTGGCAGCGACATCTCCTACCTGAAGGAGCAGGCTTGGAAGGTCGAGTTTGCTAATGCCCCGGCAAGGGTGCAGCCCTTCGCCGAGGTGGTGCGCACGAGCGGGCAAATCCTCGCCGCCCCCGGTGACGAGGCGGTGCTGACGGCCCAAGTCAGCGGCATCGTTTCCTTTTCGCTCAACAGCATGGTGGTGGGCAGCCCCGTGGCTGCTGGGGCAAGGCTTTTCACCGTGAAAAGCAACGAGGTGGTACAGAGCAACCTCGGCTCAGCGGTCAAACAGGCGGAAAACGATGTGGCGACCGCCCAAAAGCAATACGACCGGGCGAGCGAACTGGTCAAGGACAAAATCATTTCCGAAAAGGAATTTCTGGAGGCAAAGCTCCGCCTCGAAAATGCCCAGGCACAACTAAAGAATGTTTCCGTTTCCAGCAGTTTCAATAAAAACAGGCAAAGCGTGGCTGCGCCGATTGGCGGTTTTTTGAAAAACGTGCTGGTCGAAAACGGCGCATTCGTCAACGCGGGGCAATCGCTGGCAACCGTCTCGAAAAGCAGGCGGCTGTTGTTGCGGGCGGATGTTTCCCAGAAATACTTCCCGAAGCTCGCCATGTTCACCGCCGCCAATTTCAAGACCGCCGACGGGCAGGTTTTCAGCACGAAGAACCTGAACGGGCGGGTCGCTTCCACGGGCAAATCCGCTGCTGCGGGTTCGCCCTTCCTGCCCATCCATTTTGAAATTGACAACGTGGGCAACTTCGTCCCCGGCTCGGTGGTCGAGGTGTTCTTGCAGTCTGGCACGACGCCCTCGCTGGTACTGCCGACCTCGGCCCTGGTGGAGGAGCAGGGTATTTTTTATGCCTATGTCCAAACCGAGGGTGAGTCCTTCCAAAAGCGGGAACTCAAAATCGGCGCAACGGACGGGCTGAACGTGCAGGTGCTTTCGGGCATCGCCGAGGGCGAGCGGGTCGTGACCAAGGGGGCTTTTCAAATCAAACTTTCCACCGCTTCCGGCACCATGCCTGCGCATGGCCACGAGCATTAAAACCCAAAACCAATGCTCAACAAAATAATTCATTTCTCCTTGCAAAACCGCCTGCTCATCGTGGTAGCCTCGGTTTTGCTGGTCGTTTTCGGTTCCTTCGTCGCCACCCGCATGGAGGTGGACGTGTTCCCCGACCTCACCGCCCCGACCGTCGTGGTGATGACCGAAGCGCATGGCATGGCACCGGAGGAGGTCGAAAAACTCGTCACCTTCCCCATTGAAACGGCGGTGAACGGGGCGACCAACGTGCGCCGGGTGCGCTCGTCCTCGATGGCGGGCATCAGCATCGTCTGGGTCGAGTTCGAGTGGAACACCGATATTTTCAAGGCCCGGCAAATCGTCACCGAGCGCACCGCCTCCGTTGCCGCAAGGCTGCCGCAGGGCGTGGGCAACCCGACCCTTGCGCCACAGGCGAGCATCATGGGCGAAATCATGCTCATCAGCCTGACCGCCGACTCGACCTCTCAAATGGACTTGCGGACCATCGCCGACTGGACGCTGCGCCCCAACCTTTTGGCGACGGGCGGCGTGGCGCAGGTCATCGTCATCGGCGGCGAATACAAGCAGTACCAGATATTGGCTTCGCCACAAAAAATGGCTGCCTACGGCGTATCGCTCGACGAACTGCTGACGGCTTGCGAGGGTGCAAACGGCAACTCGTCGGGCGGATTCATGTCAGAATTTGGCAACGAGTATGTCGTGCGTGGCATGGGCCGGACGAGCGATTTGGCGGAACTCGGCAAGTCGGTGGTCAAGGCGACGCCGCAGGGAATAGTGAAAATCGAGGACGTGGCGACGCTGCAAATTGGGGCTGCGCCCAAAATCGGCGACGGCTCGCTGCGGGGCAAGCCTGCTGTCATCCTGACCGTGCAAAAACAGCCCGCCACCAACACCCTCGCCCTCACCGAGACCATTGACCGCAACATCGCCGACCTGCAAAAGACGCTACCGCCCGACGTGAAAATCAACACCCGCATCTTCCGGCAAGCGGATTTCATCAACGCCAGCATCAGCAATATCCAAAAGACCTTGCTCGAAGGCAGCGCATTTGTGGTCATTATCCTGTTCCTGTTTTTGATGAACTGGCGGGCGACAGCGATTTCCCTCGTGGCCATTCCAATCTCGCTCATCGTCGCCATTTTGACCCTGAAATGGCTCGGTTTCACCATCAACACCATGTCGCTCGGCGGCATGGCCATCGCCATCGGCGACCTCGTTGACGATGCCATCATTGACGTGGAGAACGTGTTCAAGCGGTTGAAACAAAATGCCGTCTTGCCGCCAGAGGAGCGGCGGGGCATTCTGGAGGTCGTTTTCGACGCCAGTTTTGAAATCCGCACGAGCATCATCAATGCTACTTTCATCATCATCGTGGCGTTCCTGCCGCTGTTTTTCCTGTCCGGTATGGAGGGCAAACTGCTCGCCCCGCTCGGCATTGCTTTCATCGTGTCGCTGTTCGCCTCGCTGGTAGTGAGCATCACGCTCACACCCGTGCTGTGTAGTTTCCTTTTGACGAACGAAAAATCGCTGCAAAAGCAGCACGGCGAATCTTGGCTCGTGCAGCGCTTGCAAAGTGGTTATTCCAACATGCTGCGGGGCGTGATGCGGGCAAAAACTGCCGTCATCGCTGCCGCTGTGGTGCTGGTCGCCGTGGCAATTTTCGGGCTGTCGCAATTGGGGCGCAGCTTTTTGCCAGAGTTCAACGAAGGCTCGCTCGTCATTTCGGCGGTCAGCTTGCCGGGCATTTCGTTGGAAGAAAGCAACAAAATCGGCACCCGGGTGGAGGAGGAACTACTGAAAGTCCCCGAAATCCAGGTGACCACCCGCCGCACGGGTCGGGCGGAACTCGACGAACACGCACAGGGCGTGAACTCCGCAGAGATTGATGCGCCATTTGTTTTGGAAAAAAGAACCCGTGCCGAGTTCATGGCGGAGGTGCGGGAGCGACTTGGCAACGTCTCCGGGGCGAACCTGACCATCGGGCAGCCCATCGGCCACCGGATTGACCACATGCTTTCCGGCACACGGGCGAACATCGCCATCAAGGTTTTCGGCAGCGACCTGAACCGCCTCTACACCCTCTCGAAGGAAGTGCAGGCAGCCATCACGGGCATCCCCGGCCTCGTGGACGTAGGCGTGGAGCAGCAAATCGAAATCCCGCAGGTGCAAATCAAGGCGAGGCGGGAAATGCTCAACCACTACGGCATCCCGGTCGGCAAATTTAACGAGTTTGTGGACGTGGCGTTTGCGGGGGAAAAAGTATCGGAGGTCTTCGAGGGCAACCAGCGCTTCGACCTCGTGCTGCGCTTCGACGATGCCAACCGGGGCAAAATCGAGAACATCCGAAACACGATGATTGACGCCGCCAACGGCCAAAAAATCCCCCTCCACTACGTCGCCGATGTGGTAAGCGTTTCAGGCCCGAACACCATCAACCGGGAGAACGTCGGGCGCAAGACCGTCGTCTCGGTGAACGTGGCGGGGCGTGACCAAAAGAGCGCCGTCGAGGAAATCCGGCAAAAAGTAGGGGAAAAGGTGAAGTTGCCAGAAGGCTACCGCATCGAGTACGGCGGGCAGTTTGAGGCGGAAGCAGAAGCCTCCCGAACGCTGGTATTGACCTCGCTGCTCTCGCTGCTGGTGATTTTCCTGTTGCTTTTTCAGGAGTTCAAAAGCCTGAAAACGACGACCATCATCCTGCTGAACCTGCCGCTGGCCCTGATTGGGGGGGTGTTCAGCATCTGGGTCACGTCGGGCATCTTGAGCATCCCGGCCATCATCGGATTCATCACCCTTTTTGGTGTGGCCACCCGCAACGGCATCCTGCTCGTGTCCCGCTACAAAGCCTTGCAGGAAGAAGGTAAGCCGATTTTGGAGGTTATCATGGAAGGCTCGGTTGACCGCCTCTCGCCGATTTTGATGACGGCGCTGACGGCGGGGCTGGCGCTCATCCCGCTCGCCATCGCTGGCGACCTGCCCGGCAATGAAATCCAAAGCCCGATGGCGAAGGTGATTTTAGGGGGCTTGTTCACTTCCACCTTGCTCAATATTTTCATTGTGCCGGTGGTGTATTATTTGAGCAATAAGAAAAGCCAAAAGCCATGACAAAAACCTTTTTTCAAGCCATGATTGAGCCTTTCAAGGCTTTGTCAAACAAGGTTTTTTCGAGGCTCTACTTTGCCCAGACCATCAGTTTGATTGGCGATGCGTTCACTTGGGTAGGCTTGGCGTTGCTGGCCTACGAAATTGACAAGGAACGCTCGCCCGTCATTTTGGCGACCGCACTGACCTTGCGGGTGACGGCCTTTATCATTTTTTCGCCGTTTGCGGGCGTTTTGGCCGACCGGGTGGAGCGCAAAAAAATCCTGTACGCCACCCATTTTATCCGAATGGTGATTGTCGGCTGCCTGCCCTTTATCAACGCCGAGTGGCAGATTTATGTGCTGGTTTTTTTGCTCAACGTGTTCAACGCCTTTTTCACGCCGACCTACCGGGCGATTATCCCGCAAATTATCGAGGGGAAATACTTCCGGGAAGCCGTTGGGCTGTCCACCGCCACGTTTCAGGTTTTGGGGATTTTAGGGCCGGCACTGGCTGGCATCATGGCGGTCTGGTTCGGGGCGAGGGAAATATTTTTGATTGATGCGCTGACATTCGTGCTCGCAGGGGTTTTAATACTTTCCATTCCCGAGACGGAATTACAAAAAGGCGTTGCCAAAAACGCTGGCTCAAAAGGCACTTGGCCGGAGGTCTGGAAAGGCATCCGCCTGTTGTTCGGCAACAAAATCCTGCGGTTTGCTTTGTCCATCGAGTTTGTTTCGGCCATCGCCGGGGCGCAGATTTTGGTCAACACGATTCAGCACGTCAAAAACGGGCTGCACTTGGGCGACGATAAATATGGTTGGGCAATGGCGGTTTTTGGCATTGGTGCGGCGGTTGCTGCATTTGTCGCTGGCATTTTGGACAGGACAAAAACAAGGCAGGTCTCGCTCATCCTCGGGGCGATGCTGTTGGGATTGGCCATCAGTTTTGCCAATTTCGCAACCTACCCGGTTTTGCTGATGCTTTGGATTTTGGCAGGGTTGGGTCAAAGCCTTGCCGAAATGCCTTCCGAAACGCTCATCGGCGAACAAATCGCTTCCGATGACCAAGGAAAAGTCTATGGCTCCCACTTTGCGTTTTCGCATTTGTGGTGGGCGATAGCCTATCCGATTGCGGGTTTTTTTGGGAGCAATTTTCCCGAAAAAACATTCCTCTACGGTGGCCTGCTGACGCTCGCATTGGGCGTGGCCGCCGTGCTCATTTTTTCAATCTTCAAAAAAAGGACATGAAAAATAAATTCATTTTGCTGTTGGCATTGGCTTTTTCAGCCCTTGCCGACGCACAATCGAGCCTCGGAACGGTGCTGGCCTCGGTGGAGAAAAACAACCGTTCGCTCGCCGCCGACCGCCAGTTTTGGGAGGCCAAAAAACTGGAATACAAAACGGGGCTGACGCTGCCCAACCCGACGGTTCAGGGGCAGTACCTGTTTGGCTCCCCGGCTGCTGCGGGTGACCAGACCGACTTTTTCGCCGTGCAGCCCTTCGATTTTCCGACGACCTACAAAAAGCGGAGGGAACTGGCGGCGGCGCAGGGCGCAGTTTCCACTTCCCAAATCGCCGCCCGGCGGCAGGAGGTTTTGCTCGAAGCAAAGCTGCTTTGCCTCGAAACGGTTTACCGCAACAAACTGGTGGCGCAGCACGAGCGGCGGCGGGCGGGCTTGGAGGAATTGCGGAGCGATTTCCAGACCAAGCTCGACCGGGGCGACGGCAATATTTTGGACGTGAACAAAGTGAGGCTGCAACTCTTGGAAATCACGCAGTTGCAAGCCGAAAACGCCGTCGAACTGCAAAAACTGCAAACGCAGTTGACGGGACTCAACGGTGGCGAGGCGCTTGTTTTCACGGACACGGTTTATCCGCCGCTGCCCGAATTCGCAGCTTTCGAGCAACTCGAAAGGGAAATCGAAGCCTCCGACCCGTTGCGCCAAAGCCTTGAACAGGAAAAGCGCATCGCCGAAAAGCAGTCAGACTTGGCGCAGGCTTGGCGGTTGCCGAAATTCGAGGCGGGCTACCATTACCAGGGCATTCTGGGGCAGCGTTTCAATGGCGTACATGCAGGGATTACGCTGCCGATTTGGGAACAAAAGCACCGGAAGGAGGCGCAACAGGCGCAGGTTTTGTTCGCCGATTTGCAAATCCAGACCCACCGCAACGAGCATTTTTTTGAAATAAAAGAAGGGTACGAGCGGCAGGCTGCACTGCGAAAATCGCTCGACGAATACCGCAAGGCAATTGCCTCGGTCAGCAACACGGCCTTGTTGGACAAGGCGTTGCGGCTGGGGGAAATCACTACCATCGAGTATTTTCTGGAGATGAGTTTTTACCAAAATGCGGTGCTGCATTTCCTGAAAACGGAGCAGGATTACCAGGTGGCGGTGGCGGGACTGATGCGGTATCGGTTGTGAAATTTCTGAATCCCAGCCAAATTATTTTGCCAATGAACAACTCAGTTCTGATTTTCATCAAAGACCTGCGTATGCTTTTTGTCTTTGTCGTACTTTTTCGGTGGCGGAAAAGGCGACGGGCTAAAGATGATTTGTTCGACAGCTTCGAAGATGAAGCCTGACAACAATTTGAGTTCACTGAAGAATCAATCTCAGTATTTTCGGAGCTACAGGACTAATGCATGGAAGTAAAATGCTAACAATTTGATTGTCAATGGCATTAGTCGTACAGCTCCTATAATTTGATGCCCAAATCAAAAAGCGGAAAGTCGGGCTGTTTCGTAAATGCCCGACTTTCCCGTTTTTTGCAATCATCTGTACGGGCACTGGCAACTTTTCAACAAATTTCCCGTTACCTTTGCCACATGAAGCAGTTTCTCCGCATATTCTGCCTGTACATGTTCACGCTGTCGTGCCTCCCGTGCAACGATGGCGAGCATGGGCATGATGCCGCTCCGGGCGGCGGGGAAACCACCGTGCAGTCGGATAGCCATGACAGCCCGACGCACGAGCACTGCGCCGATTTCTGCTCCCCGTTCTGCACCTGCACCTGCTGCGGCTGCGTGGCCTCCTCCGATAAAACCGCCACACTGGAACTCTATCCGCCCGTCCTGAACATCAAAAAGACGGCGTTCACCTACCAATCCCCGTTCACGTCGGCCCACCACCGGGCGCTGTTCCGTCCTCCTATTAGTAAGTTGGGTTAATCTTTCCTGCCGCTGGCCTTGGCCATTGGCTGCTTGCATTTTGCTATTGGTTCAGCTATTGGCGTCCCTGCCAACCGTTGCGATCCTCGGCAAAATGCTGTTTCCCTGTTTCATCAACCCAACCTATCCATGCTTGACAAAGTCATCCATTTCAGCATAAAGAATAAGTTCGTCGTGGGCTTGTTCACGCTGGCACTGGCGGTCTGGGGCGTCTGGTCTTTTTCGAGGCTGCCCATTGACGCCCTGCCCGACATCACCAACAATCAGGTGCAGGTCATCACGACCGCACCCACCTTGGCCGCTCAAGAGGTCGAAAAATTCATCACTTACCCCATCGAGCAGGCGGTGAAGCCCATCCCCAAAATCGTCGAACTGCGCTCCATCAGCCGCTTCGGGTTGAGCGTCGTCACCGTCGTGTTCGAGGAGGAGGTGGACATTTTTTGGGCAAGGACGCAAATCAACGAGCGCCTGAAAGAAGCCGAAAACAATATCCCCGAAGGTTTTGGGACGCCAGAAATGGCCCCCATCAGCACGGGCCTCGGCGAGATTTACCAGTACGTCGTGTTCCCAAAGCCCGGTTTCGAGGACCAGTACAACGCCATGGACTTGCGCACCGTGCAGGACTGGATTATCAAGCCTCAGCTCATCGGCACGAAGGGTGTGGCCGAGGTGAACACCCTCGGCGGGATGCTCAAACAGTACGAAATCGCCGTGCAGCCCGACAAGCTTCGGAGCATGAACACCACCATGCCCGAAATCCTCGAAGCGCTTGAACGCAACAACGAGAACACCGGTGGGGCGTACATTGACAAAAAGCCCAACGCCTACTTCATCCGGGGCATCGGCATGGTCAACGGCATCAGCGACATCCAGAAAATCGTCGTCAAAAACCAGAACGGCATCCCCATCCTCGTGCGGGACGTGGCGACGGTGCAGTTCGGCAGTTCCATCCGTTACGGTGCCACCACCAAGGACGGCAAGGGCGAGGCGGTCAGCGGCATGGTGATGATGCTCAAGGGCGAGAACAGCGCAGAGGTCGTCACCCGTGTCAAGGAAAAAATGGAGCAAATCCGAAAGTCCCTGCCCGAAGGCGTGGACGTTGAGCCGTTCCTCGACCGCACCAAATTGGTCAACAACGCCATCGGCACGGTGGAGAAGAACCTGCTGGAAGGGGCGCTCATCGTCATCTTCATCCTCGTGCTGCTCATCGGCAACTGGCGGGCGGGCCTCGTGGTGGCCTCGGTCATCCCGCTGGCGCTGCTGTTTGCGGTGAGCATGATGAACCTGTTCGGCGTCAGCGGCAACCTGATGAGCCTTGGGGCGATTGACTTCGGACTGATTGTGGACGGGGCGGTGATTATCGTGGAGGCCATCGTCCACCGATTGCAGGTCACGGACAAGGGCAAACTGACGAAAAGCCAGATGGACGATACCGTTTATCAGGCTTCCAGCAAAATCAGGAGCAGCGCCGCCTTCGGCGAAATCATCATCCTCATCGTCTATCTGCCCATCCTGGCGCTGGTGGGCATCGAGGGCAAGATGTTCAAGCCCATGGCGCAGACCGTTTCCTTCGCCATTCTGGGGGCGTTCATCCTGTCGCTGACCTACGTGCCGATGATGGCCGCCCTGTTCCTGAGCAAGACGACGGGCCACAAGGCCAATATCTCCGACCGTATCATCTCGTTCTGCTACCGCATCTACCAGCCGATGCTGGAAGGGGCGATGAAAATGAAGGCACTCGTGGTCGGGCTGGCAATTGCCTTTTTCGCCCTCTCGCTGCTGGTCTTTGGGCGGCTGGGCGGCGAGTTCATCCCCACCTTGGAGGAGGGGGACATTGCCACACACGTCATCATCCCGCCGGGCAGTTCGCTGTCGCAGGAAATCGAGACGACGACAAAGGCCGAACAGATTTTGATGGCGAAGTTCCCGGAGGTCAAGCAGGTGGTCTCTAAAATCGGCAGCGCAGAAGTGCCGACCGACCCCATGCCGATGGAAGTGGCCGATGCAATGGTCATCTTGAAGGATAAATCAGAATGGACTTCCGCCCACACAAAGGAAGAACTCATGTCAAAAATGGAACATGCCCTCGACGATATTCCGGGCGTGACCACCGAGTTCACGCAGCCCATCCAGATGCGCTTCAACGAACTGATGACGGGCGTGCGCAGCGACGTGGCGGTGAAGATTTTTGGCGAGGACATTGACCTGCTGGCCGGACTGGCCGACCAGGCCATGCCGATGATACAAGGCGTGAAGGGCGTGGAAGATGCCCGACCGGAGGCCGTCTCCGGCCTGCCGCAAATCACGGTGAAGTACAACAAGGACAAGCTGGCGCTCTACGGCCTGAACGTGGGCGACCTCAACCAAATCGTGCGCACGGGCTTTGCGGGCGAAAAGGCGGGCGTCGTTTACGAAGGCGAAAAACGGTTCGACCTCGTGGTGCGCCTCCAGAACGACAGCCGACAGGACATCGGCAACCTAAAAAACCTGTACGTCTCCCTGCCGTCGGGCAGCCAGATACCGCTCGAACAGGTGGCGGACATCGCCCTCGAACCCGGCTTTTCGCAAATCAGCCGGGAGGACGGCAAGCGCCGCATCGTCATCGGCTTCAACGTGCGGGGGCGTGACGTGAAGAGCGTCGTGAACGAGATACAGGCGAATTTGGACGCAAAACTCAAAATGCCGCCCGGCTACTATGTCACCTACGGCGGGCAGTTCCAGAACCTCGTGGAGGCGAACAAACGGCTCTCCGTGGCCGTGCCCGTTGCGCTGGCGTTGATTTTCGTGCTCCTGTTCTTCACCTTTGGCAGCATCAAACAATCGCTCCTGATTTTCACCGCCATCCCGCTTTCGGCCATCGGCGGCGTGTTCGCTTTGTGGCTGCGGGGGATGCCCTTCTCGATTTCGGCGGGCGTGGGCTTCATCGCCCTGTTCGGCGTGGCGGTGCTGAACGGCATCGTGCTCATCGGCTATTTCAACCAACTGAAAAGCGAGGGAATGTCCGACGTTTTGCAGCGCATCCGGGAAGGCACGAAAGTCCGTTTGCGCCCCGTCATCATGACAGCGTCGGTGGCCTCGCTCGGCTTTTTGCCAATGGCACTCAGCACCGGGGCGGGCGCAGAGGTGCAGAAGCCATTGGCCACGGTGGTCATCGGCGGACTGATTACGGCGACGCTTTTGACACTCATTGTACTGCCCATCCTGTACTATATTTTTGAGGAAAAACTGAAAGGCAGACGAAAAAAAGCCTTGCCGCTGGCGGCTGTGCTGGCCTTGTTCCTTTGCCCTTCGGTAAAAACGAGCGCCCAAGCACCGAACCTCACGCTGCCGGAAGCACTCGAACTGGCGTACAAGAACAACCCGTTGCTGCAAGCCAACACCCTCGAAATACAGTCGCACGAGGCGCTGCAACGGGGGGCGGGCGCTTTGCCGAAAACGGATTTCGGGGCGCAACTGGGGCAGTTCAACAGCCGAAGGTTTGACCAGAACTTTTCCGTGTCGCAGGACATCCCGAACCCCGCCCTATTGAAGGCAAGGCGCAACGTGGCAGTACAGGAAACGGGCCTCGCCCAATCGCAGCTTGCCATTTCCAGAAACGAGCTGACCTACCAAATCCGGCAGGGCTGGCACCAAATCCAGTACCTGCAGACATTGGAGGAAGCCCTGACCCGTGAGGACAGCCTGTTGGGGCAGTTCGTGCGGGCGGCCACGCTCAAGCTGAAAACGGGCGAAAGCACCCTGCTGGAAAAGACGACCGCCGAGACCCGCCAGCAACAGTTGCTGCAAAGCATCCAGCAGGTGCGGGCATCGGTGGAGGCGGAAAAGGCCGTGCTGCGCCAATGGCTCAACCTGACGGGCGACTTTTCGGTGGACGGTGGCGGTTTGGTGGCGCTCGTGTTTCCGGCAACCGTGGACACCAGCCTGTTGCGGGGCAACCCGCAGCTGCTTTTTGCGCAGCAGCAAATCGCACTCGCCGAGGCCGAGCGGCGGCTGGCCAATGCCGAGCGGCTGCCCGACTTCCGGGCGGGCTACTTCGTGCAGTCCATCGCCGGGCCGCAGGACGTGGACGGCGAGGTCAAAAACTACAACGCCGTGCCCCGCTTTCAGGGCGTACAGTTGGGCGTCAGCATCCCCATCTTCGGGGCGAGGGGCTACCGTGCCAGGGCCGAGGCCGCCGAGCTGCAGGCGCTGGCGCAGCGCAGGCAGGGCGAGCACCTGCGGGCGCAACTGCAAGGCCAGTTGGCACAACAGGCCGCACAGTATGTTTTTTGGAAAAACAACGTGGCGTATTTTGAAAACACGGCATTGCCCAATGCAAAATCCATTGTCCAAAACGCCTCGAAAGCCTATTTCGGCGGCGACATCGGCTACGTGGAATACGCACAGGCACTGCAGACCAACCTTGAAATCCAACGGGCGCACTTGGAGGCCGTCAACAGCCTCAACCAGACCGTGGTTTCCATCCAATTTCTCATCAGCCAATAAAAATAAAATGAGCAAGAAATTCAAGATAATCGGCGGCATCGCATTTGCCGCACTGCTCGGCACCATCATCTGGGCCTTGTTCTTCCGCCACGAGCACACCGAGGGCGACGGTCACGACCACGACCATGCGGGCGAAAAGGCCGAGGCCGCACACGAGGAAGGCGGGCACGAAGAAAACCCCGCCGTGAAGGAAGTCCACTTGAACGAGGCGCAGTACAAGGCGACGGGCCTCGTGCTGGGCGGTTTTGAAAAAAAGAACCTCTCGGAGGTCATCAACGCCAACGGTTACACGAAGCTGCCGCCGCAGAACCAGGCGCAGGTGAGCGTACAACTGCCCGGCACCATCCAGAGCATCAAGGTCATCGAGGGGCAGGCCGTGAAGGCGGGGCAGGTGCTGGCCACGATGCAGAGCATGGCCTTCAACAACCTGCGGCTCGACCGGGAAAAACTCAACCAAGAACTTGCTGCTTCGCAAACAAACTTGGAGTACCTGAAACTCGAATTTGCCCGTCAAAAAGAATTGACGGACGAAAACGTGAACGCAAAGAAGGTGTTCCAGAAGGTGAGTTCCGACCTGCAAATGGAGGAGGCGAAAATCAAGACGCTGAAAAACCAAATCGGGATTTTGAGCCAGAACATCCAGATTGGCGGCAATTCCTCCTCGCCGACCATCAACATTATCGCCCCGATTTCAGGCCATATCACCGAGGTACACGTGACCATCGGCTCGGCGGCGGAGGTGGGAAAGCCGCTGTTCAGCATCGTGGACAACTCGAAGATGCACGTTGATTTGCTGGTCTATGAAAAAGACCTGTTCAAGGTGAAGCCCGGCCAGACGGTGCGCTTCATCCTCACCAACCAGGACGGCTCGGAACTGCGGGGCAAGGTGTTCAGCGTGGGCAAGTCTTTCGAGAACGAGACGAAATCGGTGGCCGTCCACGCCGACATCCTGAACGAGCGGCAGTTGCTCATCCCCGGCATGTACGTCAATGCGCTGGTGGACGTGGGCAGCAGCACGGTGGACGCCCTGCCCGTGGACGCCGTCATCAAGGCCGAGGGGCGGGAGTTCATCTTCGTTTTGGGCGAGGAAGCAGCGGCGGGCGGTGCAAAGGAGGTGGCTGCCCACGACGAGGAGGAAGGCCACTCGCACGACGACGGCGACCCGCACGAGGAGGCCGAGGGCAAGGAGTACCACTTCCAGCGCATCGAGGTGAAGTCGGGGGCCTCGCAGCTCGGCTACGTGCAGGTTACGCCGCTGCAGCCCTTGGCGGCGGGACAGAACATCGTGGTGAAAGGGGCTTATTACTTGCAATCGCACCTGACGAAATCGGAAGGCGGCGGGGGGCATGAGCATTGAGAAATTTGGAAATCGAAGATTCACGAAAGTAAATTGAAAATATGCCAGTCGAGCGAGCGGTGGCTTGCCCGGCTGGTTCCATCAAGATTTGCAACATGAAATTCAACTGGAACATACCGAAGGGCTTGAAAAGCCACTACCAAGCGGAACTCTCGCAGTACGCCGGGGCGCTGCGGGCGGGGCATTTGCAGCAGGCTTGGCGACACTTGGAGCGGGCGCACATTCTGGGGCAAGCCTACCCGAAGGAGCACACCTATGTGCATTGGAAGATGCTGCAATTCGGCTTTCAAATCAAGAGCCGGAAAGAAGTCTTGGGGCAAATCCCACGGCTGCTGGTGGGTGGTGTGAAGTCCTTCGTGGGCAGGATTCCCGTGGGCAACACGGGCGGCGCAAACGTGCCGCCATTGCTGCCGATGGAGATTCCGGGGGATTTGATGGAGGTGCTGGAGCGCAACAAAAGTTAATCAACCCGCAGCTGGGGCTTCTCTCTGGCGGCGCTTTTTTTCATTCACTAAATTATTTCAAGATGAAAAAGTCAATTTTCTACCTGTTCGTTTTTGCCCTTTTGGGCTTTGCCGCTTGCCGGGAAGGGCACTCCCACGAAGGCGACCACCAGCACAAGTCCGGCGACGAAAAGCACGAAGGGCACGGCACGGCTGCCGACACGATGCACCACGAGCATGCGCCTGGCGACACGACGCACAATCATTGAAGTTAGTGTCAGGGAGGCGAAAAACTTCCCTGGCTCAAATCTTTTACCAACATGAAAAAACAGCTTTACATCCTGCTATTCGCCTCGTTCATGTCGGCCACCGCCGCCATTTCGCAGGACGAGCTACTGCCGAGGGGCTTCTCCCCGGCTGAACTGCAATGGCTGTCAGAAAACAAGACCGTTCCCGGTGCCACCGCCTTCGGCATCACCGAGCCGCCCCCGCAGCCCGTGCGGGCGATGGCGGAGTGGGAGGAGATGCAGGCGATGGTCGTCACTTGGCGCAGCAACAAGCCGATTCTGGCGCAAATCATACAAGCCGCCAAGGAGGAGGTGCGGGTCATCGTCGTGAACGATGACCTTGCCGACTGCCAAACGGAACTGACCAACTTCGACGTTGACTGGCAATCGGGCAACGTCGAGTTCCTGCAAGCGCCGAGCAACAGCGTCTGGATTCGGGACTACGGCGCAAACCCGGTTTACCTGAACGGTGTGGACTCGCTGGCGCTGGTGGACTGGATTTACAACCGTCCCCGCCCCCTCGACGACATCATTCCCGATGCGGTGGGCAGCTATTTCGGCTTGCCTGTGTACAGCACCACCGAAGCGCCCTACGACCTGGCGCACCCCGGCGGCAACAACTTCTCCGACGGCATGGGAACCAATTTTTCTTCCAAACTGGTGCTCTTGGAAAACGGCTTTGGCAACCAATGGGGCACCAGCAACCACACGGAGGAGGGTGTGGACAGCATCATGGAGCGGTTTTACGGCATTGACCGCTACGTGAAGTTCGACGTGCTTCCCTACGACGGCATCCACCATATTGACATGCACATGAAGCTGCTGAACGAGACGACTTTGCTCGTCGGTGAGTACCCGGAGGGTGTGCCTGACCGGGCGCAAATTGAAACGAACCTCCAATACCTGCTGGACAATTTCACCACGCCCTTCGGTACGCCGTACCGGGTCATCCGAGTACCAATGCCACCCAAAAATGGGTTGTATCCCAGCTTGGGAGCGCCGTTGCGCACTTACGTCAACTCGTTCATCGTCAACAAAACGGTGCTCTTGCCCACCTACGAGGAGCAGTACGACACGACGGCGCTCCGCATCTGGCGGGACGCCATGCCGGGCTACCGCATCGTAGGCATCAACTGCAACGGCATCATTGACGCCGGGGGCGCCATCCACTGTATCGTGAAGGAGGTGGGGGTGCAAGACCCGCTGCTCATCCAGCACCGCCCGTTGGAGGACATCGTCGGCACGAACCCGCCCGCCTACCAAGTGGACGCATGGGTGCGCCACCGCAGCGGCGTTGCTGGGGCGACGCTCTACTTCACCACCGACACCACCGCCGCTTGGCAAAGCCTCGGCATGGCATTGGAAAACGCCGACAGCAACCGCTGGTCGGCAGCCATCCCGCAGCAGCCAGCGGGCAGCACCGTTTATTACTACATCCACGCCATAGCCAATTCCGGCAAGCAGGTCGTGCGCCCGCTGGTGGCACCGGAGGGCTGGTTCCGCTTCCGCATCCACCCGACGACGGCAGTGCAAGAAACGGTAGCAGCATCGGCTCAGTTGGGCAATATTTATCCCAACCCGGCGAGTGCCCTCACCTGTGTTCCCGTCCAGTCTGAGGGTGGGGGCGAAGCCACCATCGAAATCAACGACCTGTTGGGGCGGAGGATGGAAACGGTATTTTCGGGGCGGCTTCCGGCGGGTATTTCCCGGCACTATTTCGATGCGGGGCAGTTCCCGACGGGCGTCTATCTGGTGACGCTGCGGGGCGGGGGCAGCACGGAAACCCGCAAAACCATCATCAAATGATTTATCCATCTATTTCATCACTTTTTTAAATCCATGTTTTATGAAAAAATTCCTTTTTACCCTTTGCACGTTGGCGCTGGCGGCAATGCCGCTCTGGGCGCAGGACATCGCCGTGGACGACGACAGCCTTTACACCGAGTCGGATGTCTCGGAGTTTGAATTTTATGCACAGACACACGTGCGCAACAACGGCAGCGAGGATGTGACCCTCAAATGGGAGCGAAACATCGAACAATTGCCGGAGGGCTGGACCACCAATTTTTGCGACAAGAACCTGTGCTATGCCAGCTTTGTGACCACGGCGGAGTTCGACCTGTTGGCCAATGGCGACGAGGGCCTCCTGAAGCCGCTGTTCCGACCAAACGGCAAGCCGGGTACCTGCATCTACCGCATCACGCTGACCAGCCTCACGCCAGGCATTGACTACACGGAAAGCATCGTGTGGGTGGCAGTTGCCACGGGCGTCAGTGCCGCCGCAGAGGTGCTGTCGGCAAGGGACGTGGCGCTGTACCCGAACCCTGCCACGGACGAGCTGACGGTGGCGGTCGCAGACGCCCATTTCAAGGGGGACTGGTTGGTGACGAACGCCGCCGGACAAATCGTGCTAACCCGTCCCAATGCCCCCACAATAGGGCAAATGGACATTTCGGGCTTATCGGAGGGGCTGTACTTCCTGCACCTGCAAACGGAGGAAGGGCAGACCGTCGTCACGAAAAAATTCATCATCCAATAGTCTTTCTTTAGACCTCCCGGCAGGCTTCCGGGTCTGCCGGGTTATTTTATTGTGGGCAAATGCGCGTGATTTCTGCCTTTTTCATGGTCATGCTGTTGCTGTTGCCCATCCTGCTGCGGCTGGGGCTGCTCGGCCATTACCAGTTGAACAGGGCGGAAATCACCCGGCTGCACTGCATCAACCGGGACAAGCCAGCGATGCACTGCAAGGGCAAGTGCTATTTGCGGTCACAGTTGGAGAAGGCACAGCGGGAACAGGAAAGCATGGAGGGTATTTTTGCCGGATGGGACAAATGGGAGGAATGGTTGCCAATGACCGAGTTCAACTGGCAACCCTGCCAGCCGACGGAACGGGGGGATAGGGCCGAAACTTCCCACCACACCATGCAAGGCTTGGGCTTCCGGTCTGGCGTGTTCCGACCGCCGCCATTGGCGGGCAGCAGCGAACGGTTATCCCTTCACGGGAAAACCATGAACACGACCTGATTTGTTGACCAAAATTAATTCAAACATGAAATTCAAGTTTTTCAAGGCTACCGCAACGGTAGCTCTCAGCATAGCCGTCTTCGTGGTGGCAATGGCAACCACCTCCTGCAAGGACGACGACGGAAAACCAAAAGTAGACTGCTCGACCGTCACCGGGGCGACGTTCACCAGCAACAGCGGCAAGATTGCCACCCTCCTCGAAAGCAAGTGCGCCACAGCCGGTTGCCATGCCACGGGCGGGGCAGGCGCCGAGCATTGGGAGTGGTCAACGGACTACGATACCGTGAAGGAGCATTTCGGGCACATGCTCGAAGCAGTGGAAGCTGGCACGATGCCGGAGGAAGGGTCGACCGAACTGACGGACGAGGAAATGGACCAACTGCTCTGCTGGCAGGAGGCAGGCTTCCCGGAATAAATTGGATTGCGTTAGTGCTTTCAAGTGCAGCGGCTGGCCCCCTACTCGTAAATGGCTATTCAATGGGTAGCCGCCGCTGCCTTCTTAAATCAACACGACATGGAAAAGGCAAACATCAAATCAATGAAATGGTCAATGTTGCTCGGTACGGCAACCCTGTTGTGCCTGGCCGCTTGCGACGACGACTGCCCACAGGTGGACACGCAATCGCCCCGCCTCACGGTCACGTCGCCACAGGAGGGGCAGGCGTACAAGAACGGCGACACCATCCGCATTGAGGCGAGCGTGACCGACAACGAACTCCTGCACGAGTATATCTGGGGCATCCGGGACGATACTTCGGGGGTGGTCGTGCCGGACACCATCGCCTATGCCCACGACAAAATGGAACACTCGTTCAACGGGTTTTACGTCGTCAGCGGGGTGACCACAGCCGCCCTCTGGACGGTGACGGTACATGCAGACGACGAGGAGCACAATTCGGACGAAAAAAAGGTGAGCATCGTGGTGAGCCAGTAGTGGCAAACCTGCAACGGTAGAGTTCCAAGAATAGGTTTTTTGGGGTTAATTAAGCTGGCAAGCGGCGGCGCTCCTCCCCCTCCGAGGGCGCTGCCGCTCCTTTGCTCCCCACGATGGGCACAGACAGGTTTTTCTTCTTTATAGGATGGCGGCGGCCACGGCAGGGCTGAGGGATGGGTGGCCGCTGTTTTTTTGATTTACGATTATGACGGACGAAACGATAAAGCAACTCGACATCTGGGACTGGCTGACAAAAGTGGAGCGGAAGCTGCTGTCGGCGGCGGCAAGCGTGGAAACCGTGCCGAGGGGCAAGGTGCTGTTCCACGAAGGGGAAAAGGGCGACCGGGTGGGGCTGCTCGCAGTGGGAAAGCTGCTGCTGGTGCAGCCCGTCGCCGGGCACGAGGATGTGGTGCTGCACGTAGTGCGCCCCGGCGAGGTGTTCGGGGAAACGCTGCTGGCGGAGGCCTCCCCCGTTTACGAGTACCGGGCGGAAACTGCAACGGAAAGCACGGTCGTGTTCGTGCCACTGCCCCTGTTTTCGGACATTGCCCAGCAGAACCCACTCGCCGCCTTCCAGCTTCTACGCTTGGCGATGCAGCGACGGCAGGTGGCGGAGCGCCGTCTGCTCGACGTGCGCTACCAAACGGTCGAGTTCCGCATCAGGAAGCTGCTCCGGGAAATCATGGAAACTGAGGGCAGGTTGTTGAAGAACGGCGAGGTAGAACTGCCAATGAGGCTGCCGCACCGATTGGTGGCACAATTGTGCGTCACGTCGAGGCAGAGCGTGACTATCCATTTGCTCGATCTGAAAAAACAAGGCATCCTCCGGTACAACCACTACCACATGGTGGTTCGGCAGCCGGGGATGTTGTGAGTGGCGACTAAATTTAGACTTATCTAAAAATATCATTAGGGCAGTAAAATAATTCATCTTTGCATGACCAAACTTTTTGTCTCATGTCAACACCATTGCCATACAAACTCCCCATCGTCCTATTTGCGCTTGCCACGCTGGGTGCTTGCGAGAAGGTGCTGCCCCCGTCACCCGCCGAAAACGAGTTGCTCGACGGCCCGGTAGCTGGCCTGAGCGGTGAGGAGCATTTACAGTTCCTAAACGGCGACATCGCCTTCAACGACGAGGTTTTCACCCCTGAAACAGGACTGGGGCCTCGCTTCGTGGCCACCTCCTGTGGCAGTTGCCATGCCGGGGACGGTAAGGGGACGCCGTTCACCACGCTCACCCGCTTCGGGCAAACGGACTCGACGGGCAACCAATACCTCCACCTCGGAGCGCCGCAACTGCAGCACCGTTCAATTGCAGGCTACCTGCCAGAACAACTGCCACCCGGAGCAACTTTCACCATGCTCACGCCGCCTGCCAACACGGGGCTTGGCTTCCTGGATTTTGTGGAGGATGCCGACATCTTGGCGATGGCGGACGAAAACGACAGCGATGGCGACGGGATTTCGGGCGTCCCGAACTGGGTGAACCTGCGGGGTTACGTGCAACCCAGAACCAACGCCATCTCCATAAACGGCAAGCACATCGGGCGCTTCGGCAAAAAAGCAGGCACCTACGACCTGCTGCAGCAAACGGCGACCGCCTACAATCAGGACATCGGCATTGCCTCCACTTACGAACCTTACGACACCTACTCCGGCAACGAGATTGACCCCGAAGTGACCAACCAGACCGTGCTGGATGTGGTGTTCTACCTGCGGACGCTCAAAACGCCCCTGCCCCGCAACATGAACGACCCCGACGTGGCGGCTGGGCGACAGCTTTTTGCCCAAATCAACTGCGCCGCCTGCCACCGCCCCGAACTCAAAACGGGTGAAAGCCCCATCCCAGCATTGGCGCACCAAACGTTCTACCCCTACACCGACCTGCTGCTGCATGACATGGGCGAGGCGCTGGACGACGGCTACACCGAAGGCTCGGCGACCGCCGCCGAATGGCGCACCCCGCCGCTCTGGGGCTTGGGGCTGTCGCCCAATTCGCAGGGGGGGCGCTATTTCCTGCTGCACGACGGCAGGGCGGGGAGCATCGAGGAAGCGATTTTGCTGCACGGCGGCGAAGCCGAAGCCAGCCGGAACCAATACCAGTCCCTCAGCGACGGTGATAAACAAAAACTCCTGATTTTTCTGGAAAACCTTTGACGATGGAGCGACGAGAATTTTTGAAACATTCCTGCCTCGCCTGCCTTGCTGCCGGGGTTTCGGGCGTCATTTTACAGGGATGCGGCTCGGTGCATTGGGCGGCGGGCAGCGTAGAAAACGATACCGTCGCATTGCGGAAGGCGGAATTTGCCTACCTCAAAAAAGGCGAGCCAGCCGTCCGGCAATGGGTGCTGTTGAAGACCGAAGCACTGCCCTTACCCATCGGCGTTTTCCGGTCGGGCGAGGACGAGTACGCCGCCACCTACCTCGAATGTACGCACCAGCAGTGCGAACTGGCACCCGAAGGCGACCACCTGCAATGCCCCTGCCACGGCTCGGAGTTTTCCGGCACAGGGAAATTGCAACGGGGCCCCGCCGAAGCCGATTTGAAGCGGTTCGGCGTCACGACCGACGAAGACCATATTTATATCCTGCTGAAATGAAAAAAATCCTGACCACCCTCCTCGGCTTTTCCCTGCTGTGCGCTGCCCCCGTTTTTTCACAGCCTGACAGTTCGGCATGGCTCAAAAGGACGGCTGCCGATACCTCGAAATCCCAACTCAACATGGACGCTGTCTATAACCGTCCCTTTTTGCAGGCGGGCAAGACGCCCGTAGCCGTCGGAGGCTACGTGGAAACGAAGGCGGAGTACCTGCGTACAGACGGCATCTCGGAAGGGTTCGGGTTCCAGATGCAGCGCACCACGCTGTTCCTGTCCTCGTCGCTGCACCGGAAAATCAAGTTCCTGACCGAAATCGAGTTCGAGGAGGGCACACGGGAAATCAACATCGAGTTCGCCTCGCTCGACCTGCAGTTCGACCCGCTGTTCAACCTTCGGAGCGGCATCGTGATGAACCCCATCGGGGCGTTCAACCAAAACCACGACGGACCGAAATGGGAGTTCAACGACCGCCCCATCGCCGCCACCCAACTCCTGCCCGCCACCTTCAGCAACGTGGGCATGGGTGTTTGGGGCAAACACGCCCGCCGGGGCTGGGTCTTTGCCTACGAGGCTTACCTGACCAACGGTTTCGACGACCGCATCATCGCCAACGGGGAGAACAAGACCTTCCTGCCAGCCGCCAAACCGAACCCCGCCCGTTTCGAGGAGAGCTTCAACGGCGTGCCGCTTTTTACGGGCAAAATTGCCGTCCGCAACCGACGTTGGGGCGAAATCGGTTTTTCGACCATGCAGGGCGTTTACAACAAGTTTGAGGAGGACGGCTTGCGGCTCGACCAGAAAAGGGCGGTGCGGGCATGGGCAATTGACTTCAATGCCACCCTGCCCAAACTTGGAACCACCCTCAACGGCGAGTGGGCCTGGGTGTCGGTGGACGTGCCGGAGACCTACTCCCAACAGTTCGGCGACAGGCAGCGGGGCGGCTTCCTCGACATCGTGCAGCCCGTGCTGAAGCGCAAGATGCTGGGCTTCGACAACGCCGTGCTCAACCTCTCTTTACGCTTGGAGTACGTGGACTGGAACCTGGGGAAGTTCCGGGAAACGAAAGGGAACATCGCCGACCACATCTGGGCGGTGGTGCCTGCCGTCAGTTTCCGCCCCACTGCCCAAACGGTGCTCCGCTTCAATTACCGCTACCTCGCCCAGACCGATATTTTGGGAAACCCGCCCGCTTTAACGGGAGGTTTTCAGGTGGGGGTGGCGAGTTATTTTTAGGATTGCTCTTTAAATTCAAAAAATTAGGAACTGTGCAATATCAAATCATAAATAACCTTCTCCCAAGTAATCGTCATTTGGAAAGAATAAAAACCTTGCTTGAACAGAGTAAGACGGTGATAATTGTTAGCCCATTTTTAATGCCGGATTTCAAGCGTTTTTTTGAAAATATTGATTTGTGCTCACTTGAAAAAATTGAGATGATTACGACGTTGCCACCAAATTCGGTTGAGCAATTTCCTAAAATCAATTCCTTGATTTCTCTGCTCGAAACTCCGGGAATAATGGACGGCTCAATTGATTGCACTATCTCAATAAATAATCGGCTGCACGGGAAAATTTACATTTTCAAAATGCCTGAAGGCGGGATGGCAGCCATTCTTACTTCAGCAAACTTTACTCAAAAAGGGCTTTCCTATAACCACGAATGGGGCGTTGAAATATCCGACCCTGAGATTATAGCAAACATTGAACAATCAGTTAGAGACAATCAGGAATTTTCAATTCCTGATTTGGAAAGCCTTTACTTGTGCAGGGAAAGGTTGAATGAGTTTTTGGAGGTCAAGCCAGATTCGATAAAACCAGTTTCTATTGACTTGGATTTGTCGAAATACCTACAGCCTGATAGGTCAATTAAAATAGGCAAATCCGCTACTTACTGGCTCAAACCTATTGGCGTGACTGGAGACCCTGTGACTCCTGACTGGCCACCATTTGACGCACCAATTTATCCGCTTCACTTTCATTGGAACCCAAGGAGTGTTAAATTTGGAGACATCATGGTTTGCTATGGAATTGGGGCAGGGAAAGTGCTTTCCATTTATCGGGTAATTTCTGCGCCACAGCAAATAAACCCTGACGAATATGATGAAGAATGGATGGAGCGATGGTCATGGTTTGTAGATGGTGAAAACCTTACCCCAAATTATGGAAGGGTATGGTCAAATCACGAACTGTACCTGTCAAGTTTGAGGAATGATTTTCTCGACAAATTTCCAGAAAAACTAATCACAGGAAATTCTCAAAGCCTTGGGGCTTTGAACTATAAAAAAGACAAATTCAGGCTTTCGCCTGAGTTCGCCCAATTCATTTTAAACCAAGTTCATTCGCTAAACAATAGCTAATTCCTATGCTCAACAAAGACCCTCACCACACCCACACCTACGACGCACAGGGCAACATGACCTGCTGCTCCCTCGAAGAAAAAGTCTATGCCAAGGCGGGCGCAAAAGCCCTGCTCAATGGGCACGCCGAAGGCGACGGCCACGACCACGGCGAAGAACACGCCGACGGTGACGGGCACGACCATGCGGGCGGCGGCGAAAGCAACCTGCGCCTGTTCCTGCCCGCCATCATCAGTTTTGTCCTGCTGATAATTGCCCTCGCCTTCGACAATAGCTGGCTGCCGAAGCCTTCATTTTTCGAGGGTTGGCTGCGGCTCGGCTGGTACATCGCCGCCTACCTGCCCGTCGGCTTCCCCGTCATCCGGGAGATGTTCGGGGCAATCGGCAAGGGCGAGTTCTTCTCCGAGTTCACGCTCATGTCCATCGCCACCGTCGGCGCATTTGCCATCGGCGAGTACCCGGAGGGCGTGGCGGTCATGCTGTTCTACGCCGTCGGCGAGGTGTTCCAGACTATGGCCGTG
Source organism: uncultured Saprospiraceae bacterium (assembly GCA_964442355.1). GTDB lineage: Bacteria > Bacteroidota > Bacteroidia > Chitinophagales > Saprospiraceae > UBA6168. The sequence continues at coordinate 70,431 of CAYTZS010000004.1, forward strand.
CGCCGTGCGAAGGGCAACATCAAAGCCCTGCTCGACCAGCGCCCCGACGAGGTGACGCTGCTCGAAAATGGCTCGGCCCGCACCGGCAAAGCCGAGACCGTGCAAATCGGGAGCATCCTCCAACTGCGCCCCGGCGAGAAGCTGGCGCTCGACGGCGAGCTGCTCTCCGACGCCTCCTCCTTCAACACGGCGGCGCTCACGGGCGAGAGCAAGCCCGACACCAAGGCGAAGGGCGACCCCGTGCTGGCGGGCATGATTAACCTCAACACCGTGGCGCAGGTGCGGGTGACGACCGCCTACACGGACAGCAAGCTCTCCAAAATCCTCGAACTGGTACAAAATGCCACGGCGCAAAAAGCCCCAACGGAACTGTTCATCCGCAAGTTTGCGAAGGTTTACACGCCCATCGTGGTGGTGCTGGCGGTGCTGATAGTCGCCGTGCCCTACTTCGTGGTGGAAGGCTACCAGTTCCGGGACTGGCTTTACCGGGCGCTGGTGTTCCTCGTCATCTCCTGCCCCTGCGCACTTGTGATTTCGATTCCACTCGGCTATTTCGGCGGCATAGGGGCGGCGAGCCGCAACGGGATTTTGTTCAAAGGCTCGAACTTCCTCGACATCATGGCGACGGTGAAAAACGTGGTGATGGACAAAACGGGCACCATGACCGAGGGCGTGTTTAAGGTGCAGGAGGTGAAAATCAACCCCGGCTTTGACGAAAAAACCGTACTGTCTTGGGTCAATGCGCTGGAAAGCAACAGCACCCACCCCGTGGCGAGCGCCATCCGGCAGCACGTCGGGGAGGTGGACAACTCGTTGAAATTCAGTGAGATTGAAGAAGTGGCTGGGCATGGGCTGCGGGCGGTGCTGGGCGGCAAGCCCGTGCTCGTCGGCAATTTTCGGCTGATGGACAAGTTCGGCATCGGCTACCCCGCCGAGCTTGCCAGCATCCCACTGACCATCATCGCCGTTGCAGAAAACGGACAGTTCGTAGGCTACCTCACCATCGCCGACGCCATCAAGGAGGATGCGCAGGCTGCCGTGGACAAACTGCACTCGCTCGGCGTCAAGCTCACCATGTTGAGCGGCGACAAGACGGCGGTGGTGCGCTATGTGGCGGACAAGCTCGGCATTGACAATGCCCACGGCGACCTGCTGCCGGAGGACAAAGTGAACAAGGTGCAGGAAATAAAAGCCCGAAACGAAAGCGTCGCCTTCGTCGGTGACGGCGTGAACGACGCCCCGGTGGTCGCCCTCAGCGATGCGGGCATTGCGATGGGCGGCCTCGGCAGCGACGCCACCATCGAGACCGCCGACGTGGTGATTCAGGACGACCGCCCCTCGAAAATCCCGCTCGCCATCCAAATCGGCAAGGCGACGAAGCGCATCGTCTGGCAGAACATCACGCTGGCTTTCGTGGTGAAGGGCATCGTGCTGGTGCTGGGCGCTGGCGGTTTGGCCACGATGTGGGAGGCGGTGTTTGCGGACGTAGGGGTGGCGCTGCTGGCGATTTTGAATGCGGTGCGGGTGCAGCAGGTGAGGTTTTGAAATGAACATTTTGCAAAAATCATCGCTCCCCATGACGCAAGTCATCCTTCACCCCCTTTAATCCCCGCAACTTCGCAAGAATCAAGGCAAGACGGGTTCGTTAAAAATTTCGCCATGAAAAAATTGATTTTTGCGATGCTTGCAATGGGTTTGGCGGCATTGTACTTCTCCTGCCAAAAGGAGGAAAACCCAATAGTCCCAGCAGCCCAGGAGGAAATGCTCATCGGGCAGATTGTCGCAGCTACAAATGTGGAAATGGTTGGCATTGCGGATTTGCCTTCGGGCATCAACAACTACGTGCAGCAAAACCATGCGCCTTTCGACATCGAGGCGGCGTACCATGCGCCCAATCTCGGCTATGAAGTGATGCTGGAAAACGGGCTTTGCCTTTTCTTCGGCACGAACGGCAACCACCTCAATCATGACGGCATGCACGGCGACGATGGCAATCACCACGGCGGTATGGGCCAGGGGTTCAACCACTGCATGGCTGGCGACACGCTGGACGCAGCCGACCTGCCGCAAGCTATCATCAATTACATCAACACAAATTATTCCGGCAACACAGTCCTCACCGTTGTCGTCAAGCCCAGCGGCAAGTTGGGCGTAGAACTGAGCGGCGGTGCGATGCTGATGTTCTATCCCGATGGCAGCTTTATCCATTTGTGCGATGCACAGGGCGGCGGGGGCAATCATGGTCACGGGCATGGGAACATGGGCGGCCCAGGCTGGCATTGCGACCCCGGCAGCATGATGGGTGGTCAGGGACATGGAAACCACGGGGGAATGGGTGGTCAAGGTCATGGTAATCATGGCGGCATGGGCGGTCATCACGGGAACATGGGAACTCAGCCCGACTCGAACGAACCTTGCTGGGGCGGCACGGGAATTTCCATTGACAATTTTCCAACAGCCATTACTACCTACGTGAGCGCTAACCACCCGGACGCAACGGTGGTTCATGCCATGCAAACCTTCGGTGGCGAGTATTTCTTGCGATTGTCGGATTGCGCAAGATTGGTTTTTGATGAGAATGGGAACATTCTTTTCGATAGTGGTGATTGATGGTACGAGGTGATATTTGAAGGCAATTATTTGTACAAAAAAAACGCCCGTTTTCCATGTACGAAAACGGGCGTTTTTATTTCCACTTATTTTACCCTAAAATTGTGCATTAAAAATCAACACAAACCTTTTTTTGATGCAACCGAAGATTTACGCCTATATCCGCATTTCCAAAGACACTTCCGACGCCGAAAACCAGCGGCATGAAATCCTGACGTTCTACAATAATAAGGTGTCGCCAGAATGGGTCGAAGAATTGGTAACTGGCAACTCCAATGCCGATGACCGCAAGCTCGGCGAACTCATCGAACGACTGCAAGCGGGCGATACGCTCGTGGTGGCGGACGTGAGCCGCCTCGGTCGCCGGTCGCTGGATGTGATGGAGACGGGTGCCCGCGTTGTGAAGAAGAAAGCCAGGCTCATCGCCTGCAAGTCCAAGCTCGAACTGAAGGATGACATCGGCAGCGAGGTGATGTTCTTCGCCCTCAGCCTCGCCGCCCGCATCGAGCGGGAGATGATTTCGGAACGCACCAAGGCGGCGCTAAACCGCAAACGGTCGGAGGGCATGGTGCTCGGCAGGCCCAAGGGCAGTACCAATATCAACAAAACCCTGCTCGAAAACGAGGCGGACGTGCGGCGGCTCGTGGCGGCGGGGGTGAGCGTGAGCGCCATCGGGCGGGCATACAAGTTGAACCGCAGGACGGTGACGGTGTTCTTGAAGGCGAAAGGGTTGGGATTGGGTAGCTAAACCAGTTAACTTTTATGATGCTCTTCCGTTCAACAGTCCAAATCAAATCAACATGGATACGCGGGCAGCTTTCAAAGAATTCATTCTTGAGTTCATCCCAATTAGTTACAGCCTTTCCCCAAAGCATTCCATCGAATTAAGGCGCTTTGCAGAAGTTCTACAACTTGTCTTCAAAAAGAAGTTAGAAATGGAACTGCCCAAGGATGGCAGCTTCTATCTTGATTTGTTGCAGGAAATCGGTTATCCCCTGAAGTTTGAGTTGCCCGAAGATTATTTTAGGAAGCATACTGAGAAAGACTTCAACATGATTGGCCATTCCGTTAGAGTGCAATGCTCGCCAAAGGTGGTCAGGGAACTAAAGTATGCCCTTTACGACTACACCGGGATGCCAGCGGACAAGGTTTCTGTCGGGAACAGCTTGCGAGAGCAGATGGAGTTGTTCAAGGAAAGGCTGGAGAGGCAATCCTAATCGGAAACTCCTATTGAATTCAAATAGCAAAACTCACCATGCTCAAAAAATTCAAAGCCAAGGCCCTCTATCAGGCGACCAACCGGGTGCGGACGGTAACGATCATCGCTAAATCCGAAGCAGAAGTCGTTCTACAACTGAAACAATTCGGCTACTCCGAACCCTTTGAAATCACAGAAGAACTGCCCGAACCCGCCACCTCTGCACAAATCGAATATGCAAGAGCGCTTCAAATCGAAAAGCCGGCGAACCCGACCAAAGATGATTTGTCCGCATTGATTGGCAAAAAGAAGGACAACGACGGCGAGCCGAACCCCGGACTCGTCGAGTTTGCCATTGAAAAGGGCTTGTCGTTTTCTAAATATATCGGCAAAAAAGCCTTGTACAACTTCGTGTTCCACAGCTTGTCGAAGGAGGACAGGATAGCGTTTTTTGCTTTTTCAGTTTACCGATGGCTTTCGGAAGACAGGCACGGCAACCTCGAAAGCCATAAACACAGCGTTGTTTTCTACGATTTTGCAAGGGAACAATTAAACAATGATAGCTTCATCAAATCGCTGGACAAGTACGCCGGAGAAGATTTGCGATTTTTCGGCACGTTGCGATTTGCAGATGGTAACGAGACCTACGGAGGCAGCACTAACACAATTGCCTACAAAACTTGCGCGGATTTTATTCATGCAAGATTTGGGACGCTGAAAACCAAAACGGCAACTATCGGCACACAATCAGGAAAAAATGCCCCAGAGAAAAAGGGGTGCATAGGTGTCTTGTTAGCTTTGGTAATACTAACCTGTCTGCTGACTTCCCTGGTTTAAAGCGAAAGAGGCGGATTTGCCTCTTGTTGGAACTTAGGTCGAACATGCCTCGTTTTAAAATCCCAACTTATCTGTTTGATATGAAAAATTTCTCTACCCTTTCCCGTGCCGAATGCCTAACCGTTTACAAGGAAATCATCGAAAATGCCCAGACGAAATTTAGCTCTGCAAACAAGCTCGCAGAGGTTGAGGACTTTGGTACTGCCATGTCGCTTCAAATAATCGGCATGGAGGAGCTAATAAAGGCGCTTTTCATATTTTCCGATGGAAAAGGGTTTTCCTTCAGACAAGTCAAGGGCATGAAAGGTGTTTTCGAAAATCATGGTCTAAGGTATCTTTTCTCCTTCTTTCTCTTTACTTTTAGCGTAATCGGAGAGGGCTTTGGAATCGGCATTAACTACATCAGAAATATTAATGATGAAAAAGACTTTGCAAGAATCAGGGCAATAAAATCCAATCCCAACAAACTCCTTCGAGAGCATATCTTCCCATATTTACTGGATAAACTACGCTTTGTCGTTGAGGAACTCAAGTGGTATAAGGACTTCGACAAATTGAGGCAGAATGGCTTTTACTCGGATTTCGACGGGGATTTGATAAACCCCAATAGTATTGATAAAACCTACTACAACGAGTTTAAAGTGAGGGTTGACCGGGTGACAAAGACAGTTCTTTCAATCATTGATGAATTCAACCTGGAGATTCCATTTATTGAAACGTACCTACCGAAGATAGTTGACCGGGCAGAAGAACAGGGGTTTTATGAAATCTTGGCGCGGTTCATTGCCTACACGAAAGAGCAAAAAATGAATGCCTTAGAATTGATGTCATTAAAATTGAACGAATTTGTGGTATCTATAGAGGAAGACCCACCTACTTTCGAGGAGCATCAACCAATCCAAGTAAAATAGCGCCGACCGGGTGGGAGCAACTACTCCGCCGCAAAGTTTAGCCATGCGCCCAGCTGCGGCACCGCTGTCGGGTGGGGGAGGTGGTGGCAAACCTCAGTAATTCCATTTTGTGGGTAAGCACGGGGCTACAAAGTACGCAGCCATCGAAACCCTGTCGAGCCAAAAAGCAGGGGCGGCGTCCATCGGATGCCGCTGCTGCTGCGGGAGCGCCGCCGCTGCCTTTTGAACAAGCGGTGAGGGGAGTGAGCAGTGAGCGGTGAGAAAGGTTGCGGCGGCGCGTTGGAGGTTTCGCTGGCTGCACCGCTGAAAACGGGTGGGCGGGGGAGGTGGGGGGTTTATAGTTGGCAGTTCGACAGTTGGCAGTCGGGGTACAAATGCGCCCCTTTGTCCGTCAAACCGGACAAAGGGGCGTTTACTTTCAGGCTGGCACTTCGTCGAGCAGGGGCAGGACGTGGACGGCGTTAAACTCTGCCAAGTCCAGCACGAGGTCGAAACTGTCCTCCTCGATGGCGACGAGGAAGCGCCACTTGAAGTCTTGGTAAATCTTCCGGGCAACGTCCTTGCCGTAGAGTTTGTGGCAGATGGCGTAGGCGAGTTGCGCCGGGCCGCTGCCGCCATAGCCCCAGTTGAAGCCTTCGGGCGAGTGGGTTACGTGTTTCAGGCTTTTGGCATGGCTTATGGCTTTGCCGTCGAGCCAGACTTTGCAGTTGCTACCGTGCGCCGTTTCGGGTCGGTAGCCTTTCAATTTTGCGGTGTTTTCCATGAAGAGAAAATTTTGAATGATTTGTTTTAATGATGAATGATGAATTGGGCGGAAGCCTGACCGAAGCGGTTCAGGCTTCCGTTTGTTCCGTTGTGACAGGTTGTGGGCTTTCCTCTTGCTTTCTCAAAGGGGCAATCAGATAATCGGCGGCACGTTGGGCGGTGCTGGCGGCGGTCATCAGTAGGCGGGCGTCGCCGTGAAGGGCTGAAATCCAGGATTGCAGGTAAGCGGCGCTGTTCTCGACCAGTTCCTCCATGACGATGCCGCAATGGGCGCACAGAAAGCAGGCGGACATTTCCGCCACGAGTTCTTCCCGGCTGTACTTTTCGTCGCCGAATTTTGCAGGTTCGATACGGTTTAGCCGGGTTGGGTGTCCCGTCCAATGGCTCAACTCGTGGAAGTAGGTCAGGTAGTAATGCTCCCGGCTCTGGAAGTCCGTCATTGCGGGCATCTTCACCACATCGAGGACGGGGTTGTAGGCGGGTTCGCCGGGGCGCAATTCGTGGGGGTTGGCAGTCAGGACGGCTTCGCAATCCCCAATCCGGGCGGGCGTTTCGTTTTGCTCGTCCTTGAACATATCGGCGGTGAAGCCCTCGATGTCCAGCACGTTGAAAACCCGGTACTCGGACACGAAAGGGACTACTTTTTCCGCCTCCCGCCTCGTGTCCACCCGCTTGCCGTCGGCGTCGAAAAACAGCATTTTCCAGAAGTAAACGGGCAGTGATTTTGCGCCCTTGCGGATGCGGTGTCCGGCGTCGCTGATTTGCTTGAAGGTGGCGAAGCGTGGCACGTCGTGGCCGTCGAGCAAAAAGCGGTTGATGCCCGTGTAAATATGCCCGCTGAAATGGTTGCAAGGTGCGCCCAACCTGACCCTGTGCCAAGTGCGACGCCACGGCACGACGCCTTTTTCCAATTGGGTTATAATTCGGACGGTCATTTCTTGGAATTTATCGGTTGATTTTGGCATGACAATCAGTTTTGAAAGTGAAGGAAAAAACCCGCCGTCCGCCTTTGGCGTGGCGGCGGGTGCGCTCCGGGCGGAGCGGTGGCGACAAACAACAACTCATTTCGGTTGACCCCAAAGGAGCAAGCGGTTACACGGTTTGCAGTTTTGCAGTCAAAAATGTTTATACCCGCTCGCCTGATTCTTGGAACTTGCGCAGCAGGTAGCGGTATTTCTTCCGGCCCTTTTCGATGAAGTCACTGTCCCGGTGGAAGGGTACGATGTGGACGGCGTAGGGCGGGCGTTTCTGTACCCCGATGAAATAGAACCATTCGGCACGGCTGCCGTCGAGGTAGAAAGCGGCTTGACGGTCGTAGTCGTACACGTCGAGCAGTTCAGTGAAACGTTCCCCGCTCCATGCGGACGTGGTTTTCACGTCGAAAACCGCCTTCCGGCAAACGATGTCATACTGCGCTTTGCAGGGCAAGCCCGTTGCCCGGTCTTTCCAAACCCTCGGCTTTTCGTAGGAAAGCCGTTTGAACTTGGGCTGGCTGGCAAGGAAGCCGCCGAAGTCGCCGATATAGGCGTCCCGCATTTGCCGGATGGCTTCCCACTCGGAGGGGCGCAAGTTCCAAACCGGGTCGCCGCTGCGGGCGTGTTCAAGGGCAACGGCGTGGAAGGCTTGGCCGAACACGAGGCAGCGCTCCGGGTAGCGGATTTCCTCGCCCTGCAATTTGGCCTTGAAGCGGGTGAGCCGGGAATTGCTGATGGCAGGGATTCTGCGGATATGGCCGTCCGGCAACTCGGCAAGTGGCACGGATGCCTCAAAGCCCAAGTGACTGAACAAGTTCAGGTAGTTCACGAGGCTGGCACGGGTCAGGCACTCGGTTTTTGCCGTCCATTTTACCAGCATGGTTTCGAGCGTTTCGCTGGTCAGGTTGCTGTTGATATTGCCGTAGGGCGTTCCGAGGATTTGGCTGGCAGGGGCAATAGCGAGGTCTGCCAAGCGGGTGTTGGTGGTTGTCATTGTCGTATTTTTAGAAGGTGAGAGGGCGAGAAAGTGCGCAGCCACTACCCTACCCTTTCGGTGAAAGAAAGATTGAAAAGCGGCGGCTTCCCTACGGGGAGCAGGAACAGCCGCCACCAAGCAAGTAGATGGTACGTTCAGGCTGCGACCGCTGCCGCTTCTGCCTCCGCCTCGGCGGGCTGGCCGTTCAATTCGATGACCGGGTGCGGGGGGTTCCAATTCAGGGCAAACTCGATGCGGGCGTCCCCGGTGGTGGTTTCTTCCCGCCAAAAATTGATGCCCTCCGTGACCCGGAAAAGGGTTTCCTTATCGCCCTTCTCCAGCTTTTTGTAGCTAAACTCCGCCATGAAATACTTCTTGCCGGGGGCGTCGGGGTCTTTGCACTCCTTCTCGACCGGGCGGGCGGTGATGACCACATCGCAGGGCGTCACATCGTCGTAAAACATTTCATTGGCTGCCAAGCGCATAAAGTTCTCGACGCTGTACCCGTGGAACAGCACGGCGCACACCTGACGGGCTTCGTTGAGGAAAAAGAACTCCGCCCAACGCTTTTTGCCCATGCCCAAAATATTGTCGTTGAAGATGCGGTAGGCAATGGGGATGAAGGAAAACTCCTCCCCTTTCTTGGTCAGCGACACGTCGCCGTTGAGGTTGAAATTGCCCTTGCTGGCGTCGAAGCGGATTTGGCGGGGGTAGCCGGGTAGGTAGCGCAGGTTGTGGACTTCGCCCGTCTTTTTGTCAATCAGGTTGCCATTGGCACTGGTGATTGGAAGCAGATTTTTCATAGTAAAAATGGTTTTAATATTTTCCTGAATAAGCCCGCATGATGGCGGGTTATTTCAGGATGACAAAAGGTGCAGTGTTTGACCGGGATACTGCGCCCCCTGCCCAACCTGTTGCCGCACAGGGAGGGAAAAGCGGTTTCTCTTTCAGATTTATTCCGGCTATGCCCGGAAAAGGCTATTTCTCAAAGGAATTTCTACCGAAAACTAAGCCCGTACTACTTGCGCAAGAGGAAAAGCGGCAGGGATAACGCCCCCTGCCGTGGCGGTTTTCTCACAGTATGTCAAAGCAGCAATTCAAAAAGCATCTCCGCCAACTCCCTCTCCTCCAGCCCAGCCCAAGCGGTGATTTTGTAACGGTCGCCACCTTCGGAAAGGATGTCGGCCTCGATTCCGACAACCTTGCATTTCCGGTTGAAAAAACGGTGGGACTGCTCGGTGAAGGGCGGCACGATTGGCAACCTGCCATGCAAGCAAACCACCTCGTATTCCTGATAGCCGGGGGTGATGCAAAAATGCTCGGCGGGGCGCAAGGTGTGCTCCTCATAATAGGCTTCGGCGGAAGCAATTCGGGACGCCTCGACGCTCTCGGATAGGTAAGCTGTGTTTGTCATTTGTCTATGATTTTTAAGTGTTTGACAGTTCAAAAATACAAACAAAAATGCTAATTAACAAGACTTGTCAAGTTTTTGAAAACATATTTTTATCAAATATAAAACACAAATAAAAGTGCTAAATTAAACAGATTTAGTGCAGCTAAAAGGGCATTGGAAGTGCCGATAAACACATAAAAAATAAACAAAACCTATAAATAAAAATATAAAAACAGACAAAAAAAAGTGCCAAATAATTATAAATACACAAACAAAAGTGCTAACTTAGTAGCAGATAAAAACAAACACTGAAAGATGGCAACGACAAACACCACCAAACAGGAAGCAAACCGGGCAAGCGCCGCCGCACACTGGGCGAAAAAGGACGCCGAAGCCGCCCGCCACGCCGCACAAGCAAGCGAAGCCACCAACCCGGAGCGGAACGGCGAAGCCCGCCGCCACCACGCCGAAGCGCAGCAAGCAAGCTGGGAAGCACAACAAGCCGCCCGCAAAGCCCAAGCCGCCAACGACCCGGAAACGGCAGCCCGCCACGCCGCCGAAGCCGAGGCAGCCGCCGAAAAAGCGAAGCAAAGCCGCAAGGCTGCCGAAGCTGCCGCCCAACAGGATGCCCCAGCGGACGCACTGACCCAAGCTGCCCGCCACGCCGCCAGCGAAGCACAGAAAAGCGCCGAAGAAGCAGCGGAAGCCAGCCAGGAAGCCCAACGCCAGAACCTGAAAGAAGCCAGCTACGGCGACGTGCGCAACTACAAAGCCGCCCACGCCCACAAGGAAGCGAGGCAACAGGCGGCACGGGCGCAAGCCGAAGCCGAAGCAGCGGCCCGCAGCGCCGCATGGACGAGCTACCACGAAATAGAAGGGCTGAAACAGGAAGCGGCAAAAGCTGCCCAACGCCACGCTCGGCGAGCTGCCGAAGCCGCCCGGAAAGCGAAGGAAGCAGCCAAAGCAGCGAAAGAAGGGGCAAGGGAAGCCAAGCAACGGCACGACGAAAACCCCACCGACCCGGAAGACTGAACGACGACAACGGCGGGGGCAAATGAACCCCCGCCCCAAGTAACCAAGCCCCGACCGAGAACAACGAGGGAGCGGGCGACGCACACGCAGCACCGAACAGGCAAAGCGAGCGCCCAAAAGGAAAAAAAGAAAAAAGAAAACCCCCTAAAAACCCGAGCCGGGGGGTGGGGTTCGGGGAGGGGGGCGG
>CAYTZS010000005.1:0-71303 GCA_964442355.1 uncultured Saprospiraceae bacterium
AATTTATTAATGCTTTTCCCATTCCACAATTGGGACTTTTGCGTCAGGTGTCATATTGTCCATAGACTGCCTATACTCCCTAGTGTTGTAAATTTCATCATACATACCACCATGTCCATTCTTACCATTACCTCTAGCAGGATATTTTCTATGTAACGGCTCGTGAACTCCCAAAATATGAACTGCATTAGCAGCATTTCCAAGGTAAAGTAAGCTAAATTTTCCACCATTTTTGCCTGGCTTCACCAAAACATTAATATTATCTTTAGACCCCTCAGTTGTGTGTGATGCAGCATCTTTTCTTGGTGACTCGGTGTCGTTATCCACACCGACTCTACCCAAAAGCAATTTTTCAGTATCGTATGAAATAAGACCTTCTTTCTTAGCTTCTTTCAACAAGTTAGTAAACAGGTTTGAAAGAAAATCATTATCTTTTTTGCTGGACAAATCAAAATCTTTAGCCATATAATTGTCTAATGTTTGAGCACAACAACTCCCATTCGTCCATTTCTGCACTTGTTTATTATCCAAAGTTTTTTTACCGTTATCACTCACAATATTGTATTCATGTTTATTCATAATTACTATATTTCCTTTGAATCCTTCAGAGTCAGTGGCTAAGAAATTTCCATTTTCATCAAAAATAGGGCTTTGAGCAGATTTGCCAGTAGGATCCACCAACCTCACCGGATTCCCCAGCACATAATTATATGTGCTCCACCCAGCATATTCCATTGCTAGCGGATCCACACTCAAAAACCTCCCAATCTCCCCATCATAAAACCTCGCCCCCCGGTAGTCCAGCCCGCTCTCCTCGTCCCGCTCGTGGTAGGTCGTCTCGAAGCGCTCCCTATCCAGCACGTACTCCCGTAGCGTCTTGCCGTAGGGGTAGTAGTCAAGCACATGCTCCAGCACGTAGTACGTGTGGAAGGGCTCGCAGTCGTACATCTCGTTGTGGTACATGATGCGGGTATTGCCCAGGTGGTCGTAGATGAAGAAGGTGAACTCGGGTACTGCCGGGGTGAGTATGTCTGTGTTGGGGTTGCTGCCCGGCGGCACGTCGGTGGCTGTGGGGGCGGTCACCTCCATCGTCAGGCCCTCGGCCCGCAGGTCGAGCACGTTCTGAAGGGTGGCACTTCCGCCGCCAGTAGGCAGCTCCACGTGGAAGTACTCCTCAAGTCCTCCGCCAATCGGTACCGTGCTCACGATATCAATGCAATCATCTATCAAAGATAGCTCATTGTCCAGAACTACCCTAGTGCTGCCGTCCGAGAACCGCACGTTGTTGAAATTGTTGGGCAGGAAGAGGCTTCCGCTGCCGTTGGTCGCCGCCTGGTGGAAGGCACTGGCCAACTGGTTCAGGTCGGTGCCAATCTCCGGCTCGTCGGGGCAGCCGTCCCCGTCCGGGTCAGGGTGGTCGAAGCCCGGGCCGCACAGCGGCGGGCATACCATCTGGTTGATGGTGACCTCATCGGTACAGTTGATAGGCTGCTGTATGTCAACCTCATATGGCACTTGCGGATTGCCATTGTACGGCGGGTGGAAATAAGGCACCCCATCTTCATCCCATACTACAGTCACGTCATATTCCGACCTAATCTCTTCACACGCTTGATAAGTGGAAGGAGCGCTTCCTCTATAATAAGGATAATCAATGTACATGCTTTCAGGTTGGGTCAAAATGAGCTCTGGCCCTCCTCCGCAGTTCCTGTATACCACCTTGTCCCAGGTAATGATTGCCCGTGGGTTAGGGTTGTTGGGGTCAAGTGCTACGGCAAAATTAACCTGGTCTATGGTATAGATACAACTAAGCTCCTGAGTTGTGGTAAAAGCAGTACAGCCATAACCATCGATGGTGAAATTAATGTCGGCTCGCTGAAGTAGCAGCTGTTCGAAGGTGATGGTATGAGTGGCGCCTGTGACGTCCATCACGATGGTGAAGCTCTGCCCCCAACCGGTAACGGTGATGTCCTGTAGGTATGACAAGCTGCCGGTGAGCAGGTGGAGTTCCTGTTCGAGCAGGTAGAGTTCCCTGCCATCGCAGAGCCGCACTAGGAGCAGCCTAGCGGGCAGCGGCAGGGTTCCGATACCGTACTCGGGCATGTTAGCTAGCAAAGCCTGTAGTGAGAAGTTCTGTGCAGCCTGTTCCTCCGGCGTGCAGCTGGGTGCGCTCGGGCTGCACTCGCTGATGTCGCCACAAGGCTCGTACCTTCCCACTATTTTCAAGAAACCGCCCACGCCCCTGCGGTAGTCCAACAATTTCAGCAGGTTTTGGTGAACCACGTCCTGTACGCCATTTATCATCACCGTCATTTCGAAGAGTTGCGAACCCAAAGGCAGAGGGTTGTTCACGGTGAAATCTTGCAAGAAGATATAGTTGCCAGGGATTATCGATAGCTCTTCCTTGAAGACATAGAACTCTTGGCCACTGCACAGCCGCAAACGGTACAGGTGGGTGGGGTATGTGAAGCTCCCCCCATTGGCAGTCAGGAAAGCCTGCTGGAGTGCAGTGATGGCCGCCTGCTGCGCCTGTTCCATGCCAAGTGCGCAGTCGGGCGGCGTGGGGTCGCATGGTTGGTCGTTCACACAGGGCTCATAGCCGTCGAGCAGGACGCCTGCTTCCAGCAGGTGCCCCAGGACGTAATCGAAAAATGCGACCCCGGGCATGCTGCCATTTGCAGAGAACTCAAACGACTGGTCTGCTGCTGACACTTCTATTTGCTGCAGCACGGTGAAGTTGCCGGCAATGGCAGGCAGCATCTCCAACAAGATGTACATCTCCTCTCCGCTGCAAAGCCGTATGCGCACCAACCGGGTCGGCAGCGACACACTTGCTGGTGTGATGCCGGCGTACTGTTGCTGTAGCGTCGAAATGGATGTGGCCTGACTTGCCCCTTGCGTAGGTCCACAGCCTATCTGGGCGTCCGGGCATACGAACGGCTTGCAAGGTGTAAACCCGTCAAGGAATATCTGGTCATTGCCGATACGGTCATAAAGCACCTGGTTAAGGCCAACCTTTTGCAGGCCCATGATGGTCCAATGGGTGAAGAACTGGGTAGGTTCCACAACGTCTATCTGTTGGACAATGGCATAGTTGCCGGGGATGCCGGACAGTTCCGCCTGGAGCAGGTACCGGTCCGTCCCATCACATAACCGGATACGGAACAGCTTGGTCGGATAATCAAGGCTGTTGGGGTTGGTAATGTAGGTGAGGTTCTGGAGGAACTGCTGTTGTGCGGCACTGGACGCACCGTCACAGCTCGGCATAGTCTTGCAGTCACCGGGGCCGCCGTTGCCGTCGTCCGGCACACTCTTCTTGCCCAGCTTGGCCACCCTCTCGTTCCCATAGACGTACCAAGTGTACTCGTCCGTGTAAAAATTGTACACGAAGAGTTCATGTCCTGCGCCGTCGCGCTGGTAGTATTCACCGCTCTTCCAGATGCGTGCGTCGGAGGCATCGTAGAGGTTGAAGTACGTAGCAGCGTTTGGTAAATCAGTGCATCCGTAGGGCACCATGCCAATGGAGAAGGGCAAGTTAGAGCGGCCATAGTCCACGCCCACCAGGCCCTGTATGGTATTCGATGTCATGTTCCCATTGGGATCGTAACCGAATTCCGACGAATAGGTCATGACAGGGTCGTGACACTTGACCGAAATGTTGCCCCAACTGGTGAGGCCCATGAGCCTGTTGTTCCCGGATGCATAGTTGTATATGTGGTGGGCTTCTCCGAACATGATGGAGTCCGGGGTAACCTTGAAGCCTGTGCCATAGTCCTGCGTCAGAATGTTGCCCACCTTATCATAGGTGTAGCTCACGTTGCCCAGCACGGAAGGAGGGCCGGAATACTTGATGGGGTTGTTCGGGTCGAAGATACTGGTGGTGGCATGGCCTTCCATGAGGCGGTTGAGGTTGTCGTACTCGTAACCGTAGATGGTCGGGGCATGGAAATTATCCGGCACGTTCACCACTTGCGGGGAATAGAAGCTGTAGGCCGCAGTCGTACTGTTGATGTTGCCGTTGTAGTTGATGTCGCTGTTGTTCAGGACGACATCGTCATAGGTCAATGTGTGATCGTACAGCGTGCTGTGTATGAGGTTGAGCCGCTCCCGTACGTCAAACTCGAACGTGACCGCATCGACCTGGATGTTCTTGCATCCATGCACCTTGTCGTTGTTGAACAGTTTTTTCTTTTTCACCACACCGAGCACATCGTCGTACTCGTATTCCGCCACCAGGAACCCGTTGTTCTTTTGGTTGTTGAAGTTGGCATAGACCTTACGTATTCTGTTCCAGCTGTCGTACACGTAGAAGTGCTGGTAGTCCACGTCGCTCCCCTTGTGCAGGATGTCGACGTTCTGCACCTTGTAACTGCCTTGGAGGTTGTACTCCGGGTATTTGATGGCCACTGCGATCTGCTCGCCTTGGCCAAGCCCCTCGCTCCCGAATTGTGACACTTCGTGTTTCAGGAACCCATTTTCATTGTACGCCAGGAACTTGATTTCAATTGGGTGGTCGCCCGTGTCATAGCTTACCGTCTCGCATAGCCTGCCTTTGATGTGTTTCGGCCCTCCGCCAAAGACATAATCGGTGATTATTTCTTGGTCAATGGTGTAGTTTGGATAATACGTGTGGTAGTACCATTCCTTCTCCTTCTTGGAGTTGGCAATGGCATCGTACAGGAAGGCATAATCCCTGCGCGGGGACGGCCTCCAGGGCATGCCATCGTACTGGGTATCCAACATGGTATGGTGGTCGTTGCTGCCCTCCTTGGCCTGTATCTTAATCCTGCCATAAGCGTCGTAGTCATAGACCCGCACCTCCCCCTTGTTGTCCTGTTGGCAGATGAGCTGGCCGGACTGGTTGTACGCATAGCGGTTCGTACCATCGTCGGGGGTGACCTTCACGGTCAGCTGCCCGACGAAGTTGTAGGTGTAGGACATGGTCTGGTTATTGGCGTTGACCACCGAGACGGCCTTGCCGAATGGGCCATACTTGAAGAGCGTTGCCACGGTGCCGTTGTTGGAAATGGTTGCAGCGGTATTGCCTCCACCGTCGGTGAACGAAACCACTGTCTTACCGTCCTCATCTACCGCCTCGGTACGAAGGTACATGGCGCCAGTGATGTAGCCTGCAGCGTTGGTCTGACCCGCAGCGGCTATCTCGCTGATGACATTGTTGGCATCCTTGAAGCAATAGTCCATTTTGACGGTATGGCCATCGCCAAGGTCCCTGCCGTACTTCGCCGATTCGACCGCCCGCTCCCTCGGTGCGATGTCCAGCTTGAAATTGAGGTTGATGGGGTCCATGTTCTGGTTGACGATAGGGTCGGAGGAAAGCTGCCTCTTGAGCTTTTGCACCGGCCTGTTGTACAGGTCGTATATGTTGTCCTCGACCAGCACATGGACTCCCGAATAGTTCACCGTCCCCACTTTCCGCCCCAGTGGGTCTATGTAACCTTGCGTGCCCCAGCCGGACTGTCCCTCCACGTAGTTGAAGGCTTTCACGTAGTTCAACATGGTACTGGCCGTGAAACTCCCTCCGTCTTGGTTGGCGTTTTTATATTCTACCTTTTGGATAAGTTCTCCGTTCCTTCGAGCTTCGGCCATCCGGCCGAACCCATCGTACAGGTACTCCAGTTCCATCTCGTTGGGGTCGGTGATGGCCTTCACGGTGTTGTCCTCAACGTTGTAGTCGAACTTGCTCGTCAGGGCGTCCTGACGGCCATACCCCACAGTTGCTTCCGTGGGCAGGCCCGGGAAGTCCGCAAGGTAGACGCTCCGCAGGGCCGGCGGGTTGTAACTGCAATCGAGGTAGACTAGGTTGTAGCCCTGTCCGTAGGTGTAACGGGTATGCAGGTACTTCTCGTCCATCTCCTCCACCACCATGCCCAGCGGGTTCCTCGAAAGTACCTCATAGGTGGTGAGGGAATCGCAGTTGAACCCAGGATGCTCAAATCCAGGAGTATTGTCGGTAAACAAACCACCACAGGATGGGCCTACCTGCTCCACCACTTTTTTCAGGTAAATCTTGCCCTGGAGCCGGTTGTTGATGTATTCCTGCACCTCCTGGCTGGGTGAATAGTTGTAGTAGTTCGTCCCGGAACCGGAACCGCCGAAGTTGTTTGTGGGTGGTGGCATGATACCGCATGGCGTACAATAGAGGTGGAACGGGGGCTCATGCTGCACTTCACAGTATGCACCGCAATTCCCGTAGCACGGTTCGTCACCCGGCTCATTGCCTTTGTATGTGAAGCAGGGGGGATTGCCGGGATCCTCTGTCCCCGTGTTGCCCGAGCCCGGTTGGCCGGGGCATGGATCGGGGTCGTCGGGGTCCGCTATGTTGATGACCTCGCCGTCCCCGTTCTCTGGCTCCCATTCCGCACTGTATACATAGGAGGTTGAGCGGGTATTGGGACCACCAGGGGTGGTGTTCGTAACCCTTTTCTCGTACAAAAGTGTGCGCTGTTTTCGGTAGGTGTACAGCAGCCACAATAAATTGTATTCGCCCTGCTTCGGGTACATGGTGCCAGAGCTCACGTAGGTGAAGTCGCCATCATTGGTTAGGTCCCAGAAATAGAAGTATTCCTCGGTATTGGTGTAATCCTGCGATGTAGTGGTCTTCTTGTACAGCTGCCAGGACGGTTCCCGTATCAGTATATCAGGTTCCGCGTTGATTTTTTCCCACCCAGAGGAAGTCGAGGTGCCATCGAACTGGGCATCGAAGTACTCGTAACTGGTGGATGTGGTCATGGAGGCGCTCCCACCTCCAGTGCATGACTTGTCATAGGTTGTCGTGGTTTCACCAGTTTTCTTCAGGAAAAAACTGTACAGGTAGGTAGGGTCGTGTTCTTCTATCAGCCGCGCATAAGTGAACTCGTAGAAAAGGTTTGGGGAATTTCCTTGACGGTATGGCGTTATCCAGCCTTGGGGCCTGTTCAACTGCCAGATGGTGACTTCGTTCCAATAAGCTTCGCAGGCTTCCTGTTCCCACTGCTCAAGGTTCTCAAAATCATTGCAATCTATCTGGCCGGCATATTGCCATACCGGTCTAGGATTCTCCGTTTGATAACCAAGGTAGATTTCCATTGCCGAGAGCGCGTTGATATCGACCACATCCCAAATGTCATCATTATAATCAGCGAAGTTGCCGTTGAACTGTGGCCTCCCTACGTTCCAGTATTCCTTGTAATCCCATTGTTCTGGGTCATCCATGAAAACCCTATGTGCCGGGCTCTCGAAGGCGGGTATAGCCTCGTAATCTGTCTGGGAAGTGGAAAGGATGTTGCCTTCCTCGTCTTTCGACTCCACGTAAAACAGCTTGCCCCATTTCTTGTCATCCGTATGGTGGCGGTACACAGTAACTGGCTCATTGACCCCGGCACAGTCACTTCCCTGACAGGGGCCTGTCACGGTAGCATCCGGATAGCCAGCCTTGTACCCGAACTGCCAGTCATATACAAAGTGCTCGTTGAAGAATGGCCTGTCATCGTAAAGCCCTGCCGGCACTTGGCTTCCCCATAGCGGTATCATGGGCCCAAACGAATATCTCCAAGACTTGGTACCGCCCAACCCTTCCCGTTCGCTGGTCACAAGCTTGTCAACCACCATGAACACCTGATAGGCGTGCTGGGGAGCTTGTTTCACAGTGTTCCCACCGGGCAGACCTTGGATTTCGCCTGGTCTTTGCCGTTGGACGAAATTCCGAATAAAATAGGAGCCTTCCCCTATTGCCTTGTAGCTGATATCCGTCGTTTTGCCGAGAGGGTCTTCTATCGATTCCATTACATGATAATGGGATAGTATGTTCGTAAATACCAGAGGGGCATCCTGGGTTCCCGTGGGCGTGTAGTTCGGGATGTCCAGCAATTGCAACCCTATCACCTGGTTGTCAAGCATTCTATAGTGGAAGTCAGTGACAAGGGGCTCTGCTGTGCCTGCCCCAGCCAGATAGGGTTCCTGGGTAACTCTGTTGAGCAGCACTACGTTGCGCATTCCCTCCGGCTCATAGTGTACTTGGTCTGCGGCATCGACATAAGCACCATACCTAGGCACCACGTCCATTGCGTACTCGAATTTGTTGATGCCGGTTGTGTGCCAAACACTGCTATTATTGTTGGGGTCAAAACTGCTCTCGTTGTTTATCTGCTTCGTCGCCGTTTTTAACATGTATGGGTTTTTGGAATAGCGGATAAGCTTCACCTCATCCAGTTCCAGGTCGGCGTCAACCACGGTTGGCACGTTTGGGAATGGTGCCGTCGGTGCAGAAACATAATTCCACCACTTACCAGGGTTCCCGTTGGGCGGACAGAAACAGTACGAAGAGGACCATTGGCTGTAAAATTCCGTGAGCATCCTCCAGGGTAGGCCTATCCCAAAATTGTTCGGGATGTTGTCGCCGGAACGCAGGTAGCCTTGACAATCTCCAGAATTTTCGGTGTCACAATTTTCACCTGTTAAATAACCAAAATAACTCTTGCATACCTGGGGCAGCGTTCCGTTGGGGGCCAGTATATCTTCGGGCTCCATCCCGAAATTATTGTCGGAGTTGGCGGGGCCCACTTGGATTTGAAAGCCCTCATAGGCATCTGGCAGGTTGGGCATCACAAAGAAATTGGAGGTCAATATTCCAGTCCCATCCAACGGTGGATTGTCGCCATTTCCGCGCGTATGCCATTTTATGGCCTGGTTAAAAGTGGAAAACACCTGTTCTCTTGTTACTTTCTCATAATCTGTCCCGTCCAATGGACCATCACCATATCCGATAGATATCCCAGTATGATTACCAGTGGCAATGTTTATGTCAAAAAATGCACCTGTGGCTGGGTCAGTGTAGGGGAGGCATCCCCCTATTTTGGTTTGAATCTCGTAAATGTCCCCTGAAACGTAATCGTTCAACCCATTCAACCTTGGCGATTCAAGATAGCCGTGGTTGAAGCTAGCTTGGTTGTTAAAGAGCGTTTCCCTGAAGTATTTACCGTTGTTGTTTTTATAGGGATTCCTTGGGCTTGGGTTCCAAGAAACATCGTTTGACCCCATTTCGTCCCTTCTGACGTGTTTGTACCTCAGCCAATCGGTGAAGCCCGCCTCGTTTGAAGCTTCATAAACAACCACTGAACTGTACATGGAATCCAACCTGGTGACGTTGTCCTCATCGTTGACGTCCAGCAGATTGTTGCCACCTGTCGTCGAGATGCTTTCGTAGTCAAGCAGCAAACGCTCGTAGCCCGAATCAATTTCCCTCAAAATAATATCCTTGTAGGTCTTACTGTAGTCCGGCTTCAGCAGGCCGTTGGTGGACAACCATTCATCCGAAATCAACTCCCACAGCTCATTCTGCTCATTGAAAACCTTGTTGTAGTCAAAACCTCCGAACGTCTCGTATTTGAAATGGATGGCCCCTACGAGGTTTTTGTTGGTGATCTTTTGGCAATACCAGGAAATCACTTCCTCTTTTGGCAACGTGAGGTTCGGGAGGGCCTTGCCACCTTCCACATCGTCGCAAACATCGTCCGTATGGGCGTAATTGCTCTTGTTCACCCTCTGATTGGATGGGGTCCGATAGGTCAACACAGCGGGAATCATATGGTAGACAGTACCATCATCAAGTGTGACTTCCCAGGTTCCTCCATTAAAAGTTGCTTCGACGTACCTTTCAAATACATGCAAAACGAAATAATACTTGTTTTCCCTGTAATACTTATAGACCATCCTCCCGCTTGCCACCCCAGGAATATTGAGCATGGGTGAAAACCAATACGTATTGCCTTCATCAAAAGCTTCATCCACGGTGTACAAAGGGGTATAGAATCCACTGTTTGGTGGTACCTCATGACCTTGCTGCAAACGGTATTTCTCCCAAAGCGTGTATTTGTTGTAATCTTCCGAACTGACAGAGATGCTTGGTATCTCAAGGCTCCAGCCCTCCCCATACGGCACACCGGACAGGTGCGGCAGGTTGTCGCCACTGGTGAAGGTGGACGAGTAGTTGAGGTTGGCGGAAAAGCTCAGGCCAGTGGGTGTGGAGACCGTCCCCAAGGGATAGGATGCGTTATAGGTGCCAGCGAAGAGGTTCACGTTTCCACTGAACCCGCCTGCCGTAATCTCGGAAGGCTTGACTTCGGTTGGCAAAGACTGCCCGTTTTTTTGTCCGCCTATGATTTGGGCTTGCGTGGTGGTGGAGAGCAAAAACAAAAATAGCGGGAAGAGGAGTAGTTCGAGCTTTTTCATAAGATTTGGGTATAAGAGCGGGGACAGGTGTTTGGTCTGTTCCGTTTTAGTGTATTAGTTGGATATGGTTTTAGTTGATGCTTATTTTGGTCTGGTATTCTCCGTCAGAGGATATCACCCTCAAGAGGTACAACCCTTTCGGGTATGTTTTCGTGTCAACGGTGTTGGAACCCGGCACCAGTTCCCTTTCCAGCTCCACCCTACCCTGCAAGTTGACAATGAATAGTTGGCCTTCTGTGGTTCCCTGAACGTCAACGTTCAGTATTCCGCCTGACACCGGGTTCGGGTAGACCCTGCAGGCCAGCTGCTTGGTGCCTTGCCCCTTTACTGGCGAAACCAATAAATCATTGTATGGGGCATCCTTCGATACCACGCGAACGTACCGCTTGACGGTGCGCATCTCACCCGAACAATCCTCGAAGGTCATGCCCACTTCATGGGTCCCCACTTCCTGAAACTTGACCGTGACGGTTGATTTGCCCTGATGTGTTATCAAACCCGTCGATTGCCATATGGGGGGCTTCTTGTTCGGCCCGGAACCCGTGTTCATGCATACCGCAAAGGACGCCGGGTTACCAATTTCGACCACCTCGCTCCCCGTGAGCCTCGTATTCGGATATTCGAATTCCTCAGAGGTCCATTTTGTGGGCGCCTGTGCATAAGTGCAGCCACCCCTTATCCTCGCAGAAACCTGCATGGGGGATGCTTTGTCCGCCAATGTCAAGTAAATGCGGTTTGCGTCTGCCCCTGTTTTTTTGAGAAAATGCACTGTGGTCCCGTTGATGTCCAACCCGTTGACGACAGTCCACTCAACGGTTTCACCGCCAGTAAACGCCATGTCCGACCTCAACGTGAACCAGTTCCCCTCACAAGACAAAGGGCCGTCTTCTAGCATGATTCCACGCGGGTCCTGTATGCCCAACCGCACAGGCTCAGTTGTGGACATCAGTACGCTTTCGCCCTTGCAAAGCGACAGCGTAAGCCTGCCCACATAGTTCGAGTAGCCGAGCCATTTCACGTTAGCAACTGGGGCCTCATCTCCCATTTGGAAAAAGTCTTGGCTTCCATCGGTGAACTTGCCGCCGTCCACGTGCCAATGCCACTGGCAGAGGGACATGGTAGACACATCATTCCCGACCTCGAAAACAGCGCGGTATTCCAGCGGGCTACCCGAACAGGCAACTTCTTTGGGGCCTGAGATGCTGAGTGAGGACGGGCTTGCCGCAACAGGAAGTTGGTGCAGCCAAGTGAGCAAAAGCGACAACCAAAACAATCGAAGATTTTTTAGCGTACATCCGGCAATGACCGACGGTTCGGAGGTAGTAAGGAGGTGCTTCATTAGGTTTTGTGCTTTATGCTTCGAGGCAAAATTTGTTGTGAGAATTCTACCTATCGACAAACATATGTATAAGGGTATTAATCTGCAAATAATATTTTTGCTTATATAAATCAAGTACAGGGTATTGATAACGTCTCTATGTGGTTTGAAGTGGATTACATGAGGTTCTTCAGTTCACTCCCTATATGGTCTCGAATAAGCGTAATATAGAAATTTGGAAAAGCCAAGTAAGCAGTGACCTCCGTGAGAAGTAGTTTTGTGACCAATGGTGGTTAGCTCCACTGTTTCAGTTTCGGGTCAATTTGACATCTATTGGTACACATGAAAACAGCTGGGTAGTTCTTTCATGGAAACCACCTGCTCTAGCCTTTGCGCAAAAGCAATTGCCTAAACGAAATTCTCTTTCTGGTAAAAGTGTAGATTCCCAGTTCTCCCCAAGCAAAATAAAAACAACCGGGTGGTGCCATCATGTAAAACACCTGCAATCGGCCTCGCTCAAAAGCAATTGCCTAAAGCAAATATTGTAATCCTTAAAGCAAATACGTTTTGCTTTTGGGTAGAAGGTACTGGCTCTCGGTTTTGCTCCTAGAAAAACAAAAGCAACTGGGTGGTGCCCTCATGTAAAACACCTTACAAAACGGTTGCCGCCACATACATAAAGGAGGGTCATCTCAAAGCTTAAAAGGCTTAGATGCAATATTTAAGGCGTACCCAAACCCTTCAGTATGTATGTGCTAAAGGGGTGAAAACAAGAGTAATAACATTCTAAAAACGAACCACTCCCTACCCTCCTTCATGAAAGCAGCACCCAGTCGGAACGCTAACAGCCGTTTGCGCACCTCAAAAAATGCACTCCCACACATACATACGAAACAAACGAAATTGGGAGGCTGAACCGGAGATAAACAGCCTGTTTCCGCCAAACACTAGGCCCGTATGTATGTATGTGCAGAAGGGGTCAAACATCGACGAAAAAAATAGAGGTGCATCCCACACTCTTCCATGGAAGCAGCACCCGGTCTGGGGGTGAAAGCTTGAGTTGGCAAAATAAAAAAGGCTCTACACTCCATCCACTTCCATGTAAGCAATGCCCAGTCGTAGGGCTAACAGCCGTTTGCGACAGCCCAGAAAGCCTCTTGTCCAGATTTTACCTTATTAAGGTAACAATTTCCATCTAAAATTCTTGGATAACTGTGAGCATTTGAGGCGAAGTCTACCGCAGACGCTAATACAAATTTTAAGTATTAGAGGCTTGCAGGGCCACACCTCGGATTGTTTTGCAAAATTTGCCCTTGTCAATAATTTAATAGCTTTAAATGGAAGCCATATCAGCTTGAATGCCAAGCTTATTTTGAGTGGAATAAAGGCAAGGCAAACAGCGTTCAAGATTACAACACAGAGAATTAGACGGATGATGAAACACCCCCTTTTTGTTGTTTAACCCTTAAAAACTTGTATGCTTTGATTGGCTGAAATATCTGCTCCATCTGTTTATCAAATTCCGTAAAATCTATATTGCCCAAGTCATCTAAGGTGTTGAAGTCCGCACTTTTAAGTGTTTCACAGAACAGTCTCAAGAAAGCCTCGTTACCGATAGTCTTCATAGTGCATAGATGAATGGCATGGTAACAATAGGCACCAGAGAGCTTATACATTTCCTTCGCCATCTTGAAAACCTGATGGACTTTGATGGCAATTGGAGGTTTTCCGTTGTCCTGAACAACGACGATTAAGTCTTTCTTGGGTTCGTACCAATAGCTATAATGTTGGGCAGCATTTCTCAATAGGCTGGCATGCTCATGTACCAAGATTTGAAACTTTGGGGGCAATTGCTTTTTCAGCTTCTTGTCTATGATAAAAGCATAGGAGTCCGTGGAATCAATTTCGACATCGCCTTGTGAAACCCTCCAAAGTTCCCAAACCATCTTTACGTAATGCTTGTAAAGGTTTTCAACGACCGAGCCAATGAGGTTCATGGCAATCCTTGCCCGGTGCTCCCCTACCCTCTCCCGGCGATAATCCTTGAAAAGGTGCTCAGGCTCAACAATCCCTCTTATCAAATCAGGCAAGGACAATCGGTTGAGGATGATGAAGGAAATGAATTGCGCCCTCCCTTCTGCCTCTTCCATCAACTCAACAAAGGCTCTGCCTTGCTCGCTGTCCGTCTTCAATTGGCGTTTTGAATCTTCCAATTGGTCGCTCGCCCTATTAAGAACATGTCTAAAAATTTGAGTGGCTGAAAAAATGGGAACCAGTGCGTAACTTGGGTTGACCAAAACTTAAGTTATGAACACTCAATTTTCAGAGCTCACTGATTCCCAGTGGGAAGTTATCAAGGATTTGTTTCCCATCCAAAGAAAACGAAAATATGATTTGCGAAATGTAGTGAATGCTATTCTCTGGATGCTCAGGACAGGCTGCCAATGGCGAAATCTTGACAGCAAGTACCCATGCTGGCGCATCATTTACTACTACAAGCGTAAATTCGAGCTGGACGGCACGTGGCAAAGATTGAATGATTTCCTCTATGAGCTTGAACGCTGGATTCAGAACAGGGAGCCTTTGGCAAGCATGGTTTCCGTTGACAGTCAAAGTGTTAAGATTGTTCCTTTTTGCTCAATTGCCAAGGGTGTCGACGGCAACAAGAAGGTGAACGGTCGCAAGCGGCACATCATCGTTGACACAATGGGCCTCATTATTGGCGTCATTGTCTCGGCGGCGAACCTCAATGACGGCAACCAGGCCCAGGTATTGTTCAACAGGTTCAAGGAACGGCTCAAACGGTGCAAGAAGGTGCTTGGCGACGGGGCGTACCAAAACGGATTCGACGCTTGGCTAACAGCGCACATGTCGATTGCTTTGGAGGTGGCATCAAGGCCACAGACGGCAAGAGGATTTGTACCTGTCAAGTTCCGATGGGTCGTGGAAAGAACCTTTTCTTGGGCTTGTTTCTTTAGGAGATTATCCAAGGATTACGAGAAAACCGTAGAAAGTTCTGAAACTTGGCTACTCCTTATGAATTGTTCCATCATCCTTTCGAGGATGGTGCCATCAGCAAAATAAATTTTTAGACATGTTCTAAGCAGTTCTTCAATTTCTATCTGTTTGAGAGAACGCAGCAAGTCCAACAAAAAGTCCTCAACTTGATGGGTTTCGACAGCCTTCGCCTTCCTGCCCATTTCGTCCTGCATTTGGAACATGGCAGTTTGAAAATAACGGCTGTCCTGAAAGTTGGCTTTGCTGACAATCGGTTTCAGGTGCTGGTTGAAGAGCTTGGATATTTTTTTCTCGAATGGGTGGGTCTTCATTACTCCTTTAAATTGTTTTGTGATAATCCTTGATACATTTTCCAAAATGAAATAGTTTCATGTGTCAGTATCGCAGGAATCCCCTGCCACAAACAATTGCCCAATCATTTAATACATCCGCCACCATAGTTTCAGGCAAAAACTTGAACTCTATCCTGAGCAAAACTTGCATGTTGTTGTAAAAGGTGTTGACATTATAAGGAAGCTCAAAAAGATACTGAGTGAAAACCTGCTGGCTCATTGTCCTTCTTTTTTGATATATCAGGCCGTTTGTGCAATAAATTTTCTTCACCAATCTGATAGCCAATTCCGGCCTTGAGCCGAGGTTTAGCAAACACTGCTCATATTGATTTTCTTGGGCAGCAATGAATTTGAAGAGCTCATTTTCAACAAATGAAAAAGGAAGGGTGAGTCCCGCATATTTAAACTGGAGCATTGTAGGAAAGACTTGTTCTTCTAACTGATTCGCCTGTAAAAAATGAGAAAGGAACATTTCCGAGCTAAGACAATTTTTGTGACCATGAAACTGACGTAGGAAGAGCAGGTCATCAGAAACAACAACAATTTTGTCATCCAGAGAGCCTGTCAGAAAAAGCGTATCTACCACGAAAGTCCTCATTGGATTTTCCCCAAAGTTTATCAACTTGTTTTCCCGTTCATCCCTTGCGATATGACCCAACATGGTCAATTTATGACGACTGCGTTTTATTTCGCAATAATCATCCAACCATGACAGCAATTCCTCAATGAATTGCAGCCTTATTTCCTTGTAATTTTCAGGATGCGGAATCGGGCGAACCCCTTCACTTGTAATTTCAATGCTAAGTTTGGATTCGCCTTCCATTGCCACCCTTACCCGTTCCATCTCTATTATTTCCCGCAAAAATGGGGACACCAAAAATTTCTTTGGGAAACGTATGCCGAACCTCTTTGTCAATTCATAAAACAAAAAGAATGAGGTGAAATCCAGAGCAAATGAAACGTCTTCATCAATAGCAGGGAAGACCGTTTTAGGCCATACTCTAATTCTAGGGCCAAACGAAACAAGTGTGTAATAGGCTCTAATTGGGTTGCCTCCTTGTGATTGCGTATATTCAGAAAAACCAATACTGCGTTCGTTAAAGTCAAGTATAGCCTTTTCCCTCACCTGCTTTTCTTCGTCGCCCCTTTCACCAAAAAGCTCTACGAAGCGCCTGTTCATTTCTTCGACTGAAGGTGATTCTGGAAAGTCAATGCGTTCTAGAAAAGCTCCAAATGTTCCATTGCTGTTCTCTGTCAAAATCTCCTTGTAAAGTCCAGCGTATTTATCAAATATGGCCACCACTCGATAGGAACAAGTAAGTCCAGAAGCTAATTGGCTTCTAACATCCTCCCCAGCTTTTTTACCGATAAAGCAAGAGTATTCTGATTTGGATGCATTTTCAGGACTTACCGTTATAAGCTCTAACTGACCATTCGATTCGACTTCGATGATACAATCATTGGTTACCTCGGCCAAAACTTTTAATTCAGATTCCCTATAAAATTGAATAAAAGCAGCAAAGTAATTGTATCTTAACTCTTTTTTCTTGGGGTTTTCGGCATAAGGGTATAGCAGCTCAACGGCTTGTTTCGCCATTCCTTGCCTTAGCATCAAACTCACCAAGCGGAGAACATAATGCTCTGTCAAGCGGAACGATGATAGATATTTTTCGAGGAAAGCTGATAACTCATCTCGTTTTCCCAAACGTTCCAAGGCATGTGCTTTGTAAAGGAAAAATTCTTGACTCCCTGGAAAATGTTGCATTCCAATTTCTGCGACTTCGGCAATCTGTTCAGGGTCTGGTATTTGTTGCAGCAGCATAATTTCCCAGTGCAAAAACCTATCATTATTTTTGAAGCCTTGCCTTCTCCAAGATTCCAGCCGTTGCAAAAACTCGTAGTCGTCGTGATGAGTAATGGCAAGTGTTTCAATGTATCGGATATGCTCGATGGATTCTTCGTCAAAATTGGCCGTATCCTTAAATACATCTAGTGCTTCCATATGATGCCCACTCCGAGCCAGCAACTCGCCAATGACCACCTTGAAATAATTATCTTCTTCCTTTTCTAATTTTTGATAAAAACCCAACGCCTTCTCCTTTTGAGTTTCGGATGGAAAGGTTGCCCAATAGGCCATAAGCTCTGCTAACTGTCTTTCTTTAGGGTGGGTCAACTTTGATTGAAACCGTTCCCAATGAGCTATCCGCATCTCCTGCGAATCTGTAAAATCGTACAAAATCGCAATAAAAAATTGAAAGTCGCCTCCTCTGATTTCTTCCACGCTTTCAAAATAAGTTTTAAGGGCATTTACTGCTGGCTCCGTTTCTCCGTTCATTCTTAGAGAAAATGCTTTGGGAATCAAGATTCTCTTGTCAGGTGAATAGGCCAATGAGTCGGCCAATTGAAAAAGTTCATCAAAAAGGCGATTTTGCAAAAGGATGAATCCCATCGGTATTGCAACTTCCTTTTTGATATTTTCCGGCAGCGAATTTTGAAAAATTTCATGAACCTTTTGGGCCTCCGTGAGAGTAGCGTTCAGGCAGTATTTAGCAAAGTGCAACTCGAATCGGTAATAGCCTAAAAATTGCCATTTTTCAGTTCCTTCAAATGCTTGGAGAACCTTTTCACTGAATGCCACAGCTAGTGGAAGCCGGGGATGAGTCTTAATAGAATGGTGAACCCCCTCAGGGAGCAGTGCATGTTCTTTGAGGATAGCACCAATATAAAGATTGGCAAGCATCAACCAATAGCCTTTGTTTTCAAAAGTTATTACCGGGGGTAATGTAATTTCTGCCTCCAACTCTTCTCGGAAGATTTCCCCGATGTCTTCATACTGTTGATGTTGAACACAAAATCCAGCTAAACGGACTTGGAAAGCTTGGCGAGATTTATTGAAGTCCAAAATGGCAGATGGAACACCTTTCAACTTTTCCTCTATTTTGCCCTCCCCCATGAAAGTCTTTGCTGCCCATGCAAATGGATTGTACGGAGAAGTTTCAAGAATTTCATCGACCAATAATGATGCAGTATCAAATTTTCCCCGGTCAACGAATACCCGCAATGCCCTTTCCCTCGCCTCCATATTTTTGGGAGAGATTTGCCATGCTTCCAACCATAAATCAGCGCCTTTTTCAAGTTCACTTTGCTCAAAAAGGCAGACACCTTTCAGCAGAAGGATATTCGCTTGGTTAGTTTCGAGCGCATTCACTTTTCTTAGCCCCACCTCTAACTTTTCCAAATGGCGCAAGGCGGTTATGAACTGAAAAGCATTTATATCCTGGCGTATTTGCTCAAGCCAGTCAAGGTGAACAGAATCGGTAACTTTTGCCCTCAATTCTTGGAGAATCTGGGTGGTACTATCTTCTATTTTTTGATGAATTGCTTTGGTAGATTCACTGATTTCGAAAATCTTCACCTTATAATTTTCCTTAATAAAATGCTCTTTCAACTCTTTGCTCTCATTTATAAACTGGTGAAAAAGTTCGAAGAATCTATTGAGCTGTTCTTGGTTGGGCGGCAAAATACGAGGGTCTTCTGCAAGGTGCCTCCTAAAATCATGTATGGAAAGTGATTCGCCGAAAAGGACAAAACGGATTAGGAAGTCGTTGGCCTTTTCTGAAGCGAAAAAATAAAGTTTACGGTCATCAGGAAGCAAGGGAAATTGCTTTTGGTATGCATCTACTGTTTGATTGATAACCTTCTGGAGTTGCTGCTTGTACGTAGTCTCATTAACTATTTTGAGTCCTTTTTCAATAAGACGTGACCATATGGTTTCAATAAAGGCGCTTTGTAAGGCTTCGAGCATAGTTGAAGTTTGAATAAGTTTATTTTTTTGTGGTCATAAAATTATATGATGTTTTCCATTCGTATTGCATCATCATATTTTAAAGAGTTCACACCCACAACACCCTCCCCTCCCTCAAAAAGAAGTGCGCCCTGCACCCCTTCGTCCGATTGATGGAAGGAGTAACCGAAAAGGACTTTCCCTTGTGCCGCTCCACCCGCCAAAGCGGTCTTGCTGTGGGCAGCAGGTTCAAGTAGATGACCTCTCGGCAGCTGCATGGGCAGCGGAACACGAGACACCATTTGTAGCCTTCTGCGCCCACCCAATAGGCAACCCGGCGACGGATGCTGCTTTCCTCCGGCATCTCTTCCACACTTTTCAGGGCGTAGCGACAGAAGTGCCGGGAGAACCACAAGCGGATTCTCCCGACAAATTGTTTCCATAGCCTATTCATGCAGGTTGCAGGGTTTTGATGGCGCTGAACTCCGGCATGTCGAGAAACGGCTCCATGTCCCCTCGACCGATGTAGCCCATGAGCCGCTTGTCCTCCGACTGGTCGGATTCGTGCTGGTAGGTGCCGTCCACGAGTTCCCAACGTTGGATTTCGAAGTCCCGGTTGGTCGGGTGCTTGGATAGGGAGTAACGGTAGTGGTGCAGCCTTGCCAGCAGTTCCTGTGCGCCCGCAGCGGCTACCTGCATGTTCACGCTGATAACGGCAGGATTTTCCACCTTTACATTTTCTACATAGCCCTCTTTCTGTCGGCGGTCGTACTCAGCGGGGTTTGCCCGTTGGAGGCTTGCTGCACTGAGCGCCCCTACCGAAAAGACCTTCCTTGCCATAAGCGATTGACCCGGCTTCAGGTAGTGGAGGCTGGTGCAGATTTTCTCCACACCCCCTTTCCCATCGGCGATGAGCTTCACGCCGAGGTCTATGTATGGGATGCCGTAGAAGCTGGCAAGGCGATTGAGGAGGTGCCTGCCGTCCACGGAGTCCATGCAGCCGAAGATAAAATCACAGGTGGCAATGTTGCGGAGCAGTTGCGGGTCTTCGTAGAGGTTGACCGGACAGGAATGCACCTTGACGTCCAAGCCCATGCGCTCGACGGCCTCTTTCAGTACGTCGGTTTTGTAACGGCATTGCAGTGCATCCTCCATCGTGGCATTGACGATGCGGTTGAGGTTCTTCTCCTCCACCCTGTCGGGGTCAATGAGGTACAGCTCACCTACCCCGTACCTCGCCAATTGCTCAACGAGCGGGCTGCCAGTGCCAGAGCAGCCCACGACCGCAACCCGCAGCTTGCGGAGGAGCCGGTAGGTGCCTTCGCCAAAAGCCTGCACCGTTCGGATAGCGTATTCCGGCACGTCGTCCCGGACCTCTTCCCTGTCCCAAAGGTGGACGTCGTCGCCCACCAGCCTGACCTGGTCAATGGGCGTGAAGGAGAGGTCAGGCTCGATGAACCTGCCGAACAGCTTGCCATCGGGGAGCATGATGAGGCTGGCATGTGGAAGGTCGTCGTTGAGCCAGCCATAGACGGAATCGAAGAGTTCGAGGTCGGAGCGGTCGTCGGTACGGGAGAAGAATGCACCGCCACCAGGGTGGCAGTGGATTTTCGCAATGGACATCTTGGACTGTGCTGCCCGGATGAGCAGCGGGCGGATGAGTTCCGTTGACCAGTGCAGGAAATCGCCGCTACGGTGGTGGCACTGGTCGTAAGGGATGGGCAGGATTTCATGCAAGACCAGCCCACGCTGGTTGCCGTTCATGTTCCTGCCACAGAGGGCAACGGCGACGGCTTCCTTGCCGTCGCCTGGAAAAAGATGCTCTTTCAGTCTTTCATAGTGGCTTCCGCCAATGTTGAAGAACGTTTTCATAGCTTCCTCTTTTAATGGTTAATGAATTCCCGTTCCAGCCAATGGCTGACGAGGCTCATGTGGGTGGAGATGTCGTCAACATCGGGACGCCAAGGGTTTTGCCCCGTGCGGTGGCGTGACCACCGTTGGTAGCTCTTGCCCTCGATGGATTGCGGCAACAGCGCATTGATGCCCCTGCCGTCCGTCCGGACAAGCGGCGGGTGGAAGTAGGCCATGTCAATCTGTGCGGTGGGATAGCCGGGCGGTACCATCAGGGCAACGTCCACCTTGTCGGTATTGTAGCCAGGCGGAACGGGGAAGTCTCGCACGATGAGCCATTGGTTGCTGCCCTCCTGAACGGTTTCCCAATTGAAGCCGAAAGCGGCAAGGTAGCCCCTGTCGGCTTCGGGCATCAGGAAGTCGGTGCGCTGCGGTCGCCCCTCGGTCTGGTCGAGGGGGATGGTGGTAAAACGCTCCACACCACAGGTTGCCAAGTCCACCTTCTCATCCAACTCCACTTTTTCCACCCTGCCGAAGCGGAATAGCTGGTTGAGTTGGAAGCGTTCAGGTGGCGTCTTGCCAGCAAGCGTCAACAGTTCACGACCCGTCAAGCACTCTTTGTCAGTGACAAAGGTTTTGCGGTCAATCTGTAAGGCGTACCGGCGGCCCCGTGGGATTTCCTTTCCGGCAGCGTTGAATTCGGCGATGTTGATGACATCAGCATCTAAAACACTCATGATAAAAAGAATTTTGAATGAAAATTTATGCCCCCACTCTTACCCGGAGGGCACAGGTTTATCTTTCCAGAAGTCTTTGCAGTTGGGCAAATCCTTCTAACTTGGTGCCATTCAATTCGATGTGCGTTTGTCATTGTTCTGTCAAAGTGGAACTTTATTTGTAGATAAAACTGTTTTTAATTGTAATTTTGTAAACAAACCCGACGATTTTCGTTTTAGTTCTCTACATCCAGATTTTTTTCAATTTTTTTGCCCCGCACTTGCCCGCCCATGAACCTTTAAGCACGAAAGGGCTTACAGTACATATCCCGAAAGCTGCTTTTAAGGCATCGTTTAACGAAAAAGACTGATACACACCATGCAAAACTTTCCTGCCCGCCTCAAGTCTGCCAGACTGATGAACGGCATGTCTATACAGGATTTGGTCAACCGGCTCGACAACAGCATCTCGAAGCAGGCAATCAGCCGCTACGAGAACGGCATCATGCTTCCCTCCGGCGAGAACCTCTCCTTGCTCTGCAAGGCATTGGGGGTGAAGCCCGATTATTTTGAAAGGGAAAGCAGCGTCGAACTGGCAACGCTGTCCTACCGGAAACTCCAGCGGCTGCCCGTTAAGGAACAGGAACGGGTCAAAGAGGTGGCAACTGATTTCTTGGAGCGCTACCTCGAATTGGAAAACCTGCTCAGCGAGAAGTCGCACTTGAAGGTGGCTTTGAATCAGTACAAAGTGAGTACCTGGGAGGATGTTGAGTCCGCCGCCGAGGAATTCCGCAAGAAGATGGGGTTTGGCGACGACCCGCTGCTCAACCTTGTGGAAAGGTTGGAAGAAGAAGGCATCAAGGTAGCAGAGATTGATGCCGACCCTGATTTTTCGGGTTTTGCCACGGTGATGAACGGAAGCATCCCGGTCATTGTGCTCAACAAAAACCCAGAAATCCCGCTCGACCGCAAGCGCTTTACGCTGGCGCACGAACTGGGGCATTTGCTGCTCGACGTGGAAGGGCTGGACGAGGAGAAAGCCTGCAACCGCTTTGCAGGGGCGCTGCTGATACCACAGGAACGGATGCGAGAGGAAATGATGGCCCGTCGCCACAACATCCATGTGAAGGAACTGCTGCTGCTCAAGCAGCAATACGGAATGTCCATGCAGGCTATCCTTTACCGTGCCAAGGACCTGGGCATCATTACGGATTACGTGTTCACGCAGCAGATGCGGTTTTTCAGCCAAATGGGAATGCGCAAACAGGAGCCAGGCAAGTTTACCGGGGAAGAACGCTCGCACCGCTTCATGCAACTGCTGCTGCGGGGCATCGCCGAGGAAGTCATTTCCACTTCGAAGGCGGCAGCGCTCTGCAACATGAAGCTCGCCGACTTCATGGAAGAACTGGTAAAACTAAACTGATGCGGGTAACGGTCACCGATGCCAATATCTTCATTGACCTCATCAAGCTGGACTTGATGGCCCACCTCTTTGCCATCGAACTGGAGATTTTCACGACTGCCGAGGTATTGGGGGAATTGAACGATGCACAAGCAGCCCTGATGCGGCAGTTTGAGCAGGATGGGTTGCTTATCGTCAAGTTGTTGTCGGAGACGGAACGAAATGCTGTGTCGCAGTTGAAAGCGCAAGCCGGACTGTCCTATACCGACCGCACGGTCATCGTCCTGGCTGAATCGCTGGACGCCCTTTTGTTGACAGGTGATGGCAAGGTGCGCAAGTACTGCCTTGCCCAAAGGAAGGAGGTCAGGGGCATCATCTGGCTGTTTGACCGCTTTCTGGAGCTTCAATGCATTGACCATGCCCTTGCGGTGGAGAAAATGGAGGGGCTGATGCGCATAAATAATCGGTTGCCGGTGGAGGAATGCTTGGAGCGAATCAAGAAATGGAAAGAGGACAGAGAAGTAAGTTAGTTTTCTTTTTCTGCCCTGCTCAGGTAATCCCTGACCACATCGCCGGGATTGAGGATTGGAATGTAGAAGTCTCCTTGGAATTTTCCGATTGTTCTGAGCGCAATCATCCCACGCATTGTGCTGATGGCGATTCCGGTTAGGATGGCTAAAAATTCCTCCGGCAACTGCACCTCTTTGCTCCCCATATCAAGAAACTGTTTCAGGTTCTCAATTTTGTACTCGACCAGACCCACAAACTTTAGCAAGATTTCGTTCAAAACCTCTCTGTCGTAGGCGTAAACTACCTCTACTACGACAGCAAACGTTTCATCCTTAATGTCCCAGATGTAGTCAAACGTGAACCCAAAATCAAGTTTGCCTTCGTCAAAATCATCAGCGACACTTTCTGGTATTCCAGGCATTATCAACTCCAATTCTTGGATGTTGGATATTTTGTAGTTGACGTTGCTGGGTACATTCTTCTTTACCATGAACTCAAGCTATTTTCAATTTTCTGTAAATTGGCGTAACCATCTCCCAAGTACCTTCACCTTGGTGCCGAGTAACGGGGTTTGGCAAATGATGCTTCCTTTCGGGCGAGTTAAGCGCCTGCTTTGACATCATGCCGTTTTTTACAAGAATGGAAAAGGGCGCTCGGCGAACATAATCAGACTTTCTCCGAACCATGCCCTTGGCTTCTTTTTCTGCTACCTCCTTCAAGTCCTCGAACTCAAGAATCGGCGCTTTCCCAATGGCAAGCGAAACTTCTATCAATTTAGATAGACGGTGATTGAACTCGCCACTCAGCAACTGGGTCACATATCCCTTGCTGACACCCAGTTTTTCAGCAAACTGGGTACGCGTCATCTTATTTTCAGCGAGGTAATCTTCGACGGCGTTGTAGAGGTCATTCTGGATTTTGGTTATCCAAAATGTGTCGGTGTGGAGGAGTTCCTGGTAGGTTTTCATGTGCAAATGGATTAGTGCTCAACGTTTTTCAACCTTTCGACGCAAAGTAAGCGAGCTTTATTTCTCGCATTTTTGCTATTGCCAAAGAAGTTTTATCTTCTTTTTTCTTTTTCAACTCTCCTAAAACAATGATTTTAGAAGATTCGTCCTCAAAAAGATAGACGCGAAGTCGGTGCACCCGGATTTCAAAATCTTTGTGCGTGTCGTTCTTCTTTCGATGTTTTAATTCTTGGAACCAATCGGTTGGGACACGCGTACCCTTTGAAAGGTGGACTATAATAGATTGAATGCGCTCAAGGCTTTTCGTCTGACTTCCTGCCTTTTCCATTTCTTCCCAAAAATCGTTGTACGGGCATTTCCCATCCATCGACAACTTGAAGAAAGGTTCAACGGGGTGAGGGGGCAACCCTTCAATGCAAAGAAGTGCAAAGTTAGGCATGTTGTTTAGTTATTACTAAACTTTTGATTAGTTTTAAGTAAAAATTACGCCAAACTGACAATCTGAACGAAAAATTTGAGTGGAAGGCAGCCAGTGTCAGACTATTCTGATTGTGAGCAGGCACAAATTATCCACAAATTTAATCTATATGGTCCGTGTGAGCAAGTGCCCGTATCTCACCCGCCAAACCCGCCACTTCCTTCCTTTGCACCGCGAGTTCCCCCTCCTAGAACGCCTTCTGCTTCGGGAAAGAAACCCCACCACTCCCCTACCCTACTCAGCGTTTACAACGCTTCAAATAACCTAAGTTATTTAAGTGAGTCGTAGCGCTGTGTTATTTTATTTTTAACTTTATAACTATTTTACTTTATTTATTTATAAATAAAATATTGTTTTTCAACGACTGGTAGGTAACTTTGTGCCGCCTCATGTCCAGCCATTAGCGGCAGGAAGGGCAAACAAAAATGGCAAACCGCAAAATCAAGGCATTGGATTTCGAGATACGGCTGTCCGACAGACAGGGCGAGGACTTCATCTGCGTGACGGACATCGCCAAGTTCAACAGCAGCGAACCGGGGCAGGTAGTCAGGAACTACTTCCGCAACAAGGGCAATATTGACTTCTTGGGCGCGTGGGAGAAGCTGCACAACGAGAATTTTAATTACGTCGAATTTGACGTAATTAGAGCGGAGGTGGGTTCGGCGAGCTTCACCATGTCCGCCAAGGAATGGATCGAGCGGACGGGGGCTGTCGGCATCACGGCCACGGCGGGCAGGTTCGGCGGCACGTTTGCGCACTCGGACATTGCCATGCAGTTCACCACCTGGCTCAGCCCGGAGTTCTACCTATATGTACTGAAAGACTACCAACGGCTCAAGGAGGAGGAGCAGAAGGCCATTGAGTGGAACATCCGCAGGCTGATTTCTAAGGCCAATTTCAGGATTCACACGGAAGCGGTGCGGCAGAACATCGTTCCGCTGATGGACTGGAACACGGGGCGGGAAGCCATGCACCAAGCCAGCGAAGCCGATGTGCTGAACCTTGCCCTGTTCGGGATGACTGCACGTCAGTTCAAGGAAAGCAACCCAAAGGCGAAGGGCAACCTCCGCGACAATGCCACTGCCCTCCAACTGCTCGTGCTGGCAAGCCTTGAGGTGTCCAACGCCGAACTAATTGAGCAGAGGCTACCGAAGCCGGAGCGCATCATGCAGCTCAACAAGAAGGCACAGGAGCGGATGCTCCTCTTGGTGGACTCGGCATCTGGCCAAGAACTCGTCAAGCACCTTGAACCGACAACAGCAATGAAGCAGTTGGACGCAGCGCAAGAGGAATAAGTTTTATATTTTTAAGTTTAAAAACAAAAAACGTTTTTATCAATATCCAACCACGTTGATTCTATCCAACCCAAATTGGTAACGAGAAATCCCCTGCACACCTCCCCTTGACCTTGCCGAGTTATTTGAATATTTCAAAGTTTTATAGTTTTTACTTTAAAAACAAAAAAATGATACTCGAAAATGAGATTAATCACTTTTAAAAGTTTTAAATATAAAAAGTGTTTACAGGAATTTGCCGATAAATTTCAAGTTGAAGAAAATATGATAGCCCTAACGGAAAGCTACCAATCCAAATTAGGTATTTTTGAGGCAATTTGAGCGTATTTTTATCCATTTCCGATAAAGAGTAGCTTCTTGCCAGAAACGGCACTTAAAATGCCTGAAAAAACCTGTTCTATTTTGATGCATGTTTTGGAATCCAATGGCGTACTTCTAAAAACCTTTTTATTGTTTTATAGTTTATTGTTTTTTACTTTAAAAATATTTAAAGTGACATAACTTTGAAACTTCAGACCACCGAATAATGGGGAAGGTGGCAATAGAAAAACTTAGCTGAAGGGAGTGTTTATTTATTTTTAACTTTAAAAACATAAAACTAAACAACTTTTTATATTTTTCACTTTGAATCGAAGTTGTACCTTTGCCCCCACATCAAAAATTTGCATCAAACATTTATGAGCGATTCGCCCATCATCATCACGTTGTCCCACCAGAAGGGTGGGGTAGGCAAAAGCACCCTGGCTTTCAACCTTGCCGCTTACTTCCAAAAGCAGGGGGAT
The DNA here is from genome assembly GCA_964442355.1 of uncultured Saprospiraceae bacterium. GTDB lineage: Bacteria > Bacteroidota > Bacteroidia > Chitinophagales > Saprospiraceae > UBA6168. The sequence goes on from CAYTZS010000005.1 coordinate 26,682, forward strand.
GCCTGCGCCGTCGTTGACAGCGACTTGCAGGGGACCATCACGGAAATCTACAACAACTTCTCGGAGGACAAGGAGACCATCTCCGGGGTAAAGCTGATCCGCAGGGACGCATTCAAGGACTACAAGGAATTGCTGCGGCTCAACCAGTTTGCCCTGATTGTGATTGACACACCGCCGTACCTTTCGGCAGAGCTGAACCAGATTTATCCGATTTCCGATTTTGTGCTGGTACCCACCAAGCCGTCCGTGAAGGATTACCTCGCCATTTCCAAGACCATTAACCTGATTCGCATGGCGAAGGCGGCTAACCCGCACGTGGAAACGGGCGTGGTCATCAACATGGCGGTACATTCGTCGAAGTTCAACTCCATCATCCGCGAGGAACTGGAGAAGGAGGACGTGCGGGTACTGCAAACTGAAATCGGGCAGCGGGTCGAGTTCACTCGCTACGAGCTGTATGCCGGCAGCATTTTCGAAACCGAAGATGAAAAGGCGCAAGCGGAGATTTCCGCACTCGGAAAAGAGGTTTTCACATTACTCAGCAACAACTAACCATTCCGCCATGAATAAGAAAGAAGAACTGCAAAGGACATCGTTCAGCCAGATACGCCGCAACAAGGAGCAAGGCGTCGTGGAACAGGTGACACCGCCAGTGCAAAGGCAGGCAGTGATTAAGCCCGTCGCCAAGCAGGGGCGACCCACCAAGAAAGACCCCAACCAAAACTACGTGCGGATTGGGGCACTGGTACCGGAAGCTATGCGCGACCGGATGCACACGGCGCTGCGCACGTACCTGAAAGGCACCCACCTTTCCATAGATGAGCTTATCACAGTTGCCGTAACCAACTACCTTGATTCAAAGGAATAGGAAATAACTTCGTAACTATTTCATTTTCAGCGAATTATGCGCATGGCATTTATCGGAAAGCCAGTCAAGTTCGGACAAATTATGGGCGGTTACTGCCCTTACATTCAGAACTGTTCAAGGGAAGCAAGCTGAAATCCCCCTAACTGATATACGGACATTTTATGGGTGGTAAATGATGGCCATACCTCATTGTCTAATGTTGCAACGCCAAACACGGACAAAATAAGGGGGTTGCATAGAGTATGGTTCTAAACTATTGATAATCAGCAATTTAAAATCATAAATTATTGATGTACTACGGACAAAAAAGGGGAATTAACAAAAACCTATGCAGTAAGGCCGAAAGTCGGCTTGCAAATACGGACAATTTATGGGAAGAGATAAAAGGGCATAAAAGCACGGACAATTTATGGGAGAGGACAGCAGCAGCAATTGAAATACGGACAGATTGTGGGTGAAGATAGAGAATAGACGTTTTAGCTACACCTGAATCATCTTGAAAATACGGACAATTTATGGGGGGTTTAAGGAAATATTGACTATAAATATCAACAACAGCCTTGTTTGTTCTTTTTTTACATTTTACATTATTCTTTTTAAGACCGTTACAATGCTTTGATAATCAGATTGTTGCAAGGCTATCAACGGACATATAATGGGTGATTTAAGGACGGATTATGGGTTAATGTCTGACAAATTATGGGATAGGTACGGACAATATATGGGCGAAAGAATGACTTATCATGGGTGAAGTACGGACAGATTATGGGCGGCACAGAACCTGGCAGGGATATGTGGAAAACTAAATACGGACAGAAACTTGGAAATGTCCGTACTTCGTGGCAACCTTACGCCAATATTGATACCGAAAAACGAAACCTTAAGACTCTCATGCAAACCGAAGTCAGCACTCACAAGGATTTTGACAGGCAGTTGGTCGTCCGAAAGTCCAACAAGATAGTAGAGGCTAAATACCGCCTGAACCTGCGCGAACAGAAGTTCATCCTCTACATGGTCTCCATGCTCGACACCCGCGATTCCGACTTCCGCTACCAGCGCGTGAAGATAAGCGACTTTGAGAGCGTGCTCAACCTTGACGGCAAAAAATGGGGCAGCATCTACCAAGTCGTAAAGGAAATCACAGAGTCGCTGAACGACAAGCCGCTCACCATCAGCAAGGAAGACGGTAAAAAGCTCATCATCAACTGGATTGCCTCTGCGGAGATAGAGCCGGGCAGCGGCGTTATCGAGTTCGAGTTTTCCGACAAGCTGAAACCCTATCTGTTGCAGCTCCGGGAGCATTTCACGCAGTACGAACTCAAGAATATCCTCCAACTAAAAAGCAGTTTTTCCATCCGGATGTACGAGATACTGAAGGCGCACGAGTACCAGCGCAAAGTGACCTTCGAGGTGGAAGAACTCAAGCAACTACTTGGCGTGGACGACAAGTACGACGTTTACTACGACTTCAAGAAACGGGTGCTGAACACGGCGCAAAAGGAATTGAGGGAAAAATCGGACATCGCCTTCAAGTTCAAGGAGAAGCGGCAGGAGCGCAAGATACATTCCATTTTTTTCGAGATACTGAAGAACAATAGGGGAGGGGAGGGCTTTGATGGCGAAAACAAGCAGGCGGACGTGCCAAAAGCCGAGGTGCTGCCGATGAACCCCACTATCGAGCGGCTCATTGGTGCGGGTTTTACCCATGCAAAGGCTGCGGAGGTCTATCAAAAAGGGTTCGACTCCATCCACGACGAAGCGAAGCGCCAAGCGGTAGAAGCGCAATTCGGCACAGTGGATGCGTGGCTCATCGAACGGCTGGATTTTCTTGCCATCGAAATGGCAAAGGGCAAGCTGAAAAGTCCGCAGGGTTTTTTTCTCAAATCCCTCGAAGCGCAGTACACGAGTGCAGAACTGGAGGCGCAAAAAAAGGAGCAGGAAGTGCGCAAAAGAAGCGTAGCCAGGGAAGCAAGCAAGAAGCAGTTGGAGGCGGATATAGAAAAGTTGAGCCGTGAACTTTGGGAAGAAAAGAGTCAGTTGGTAGAATCGCTCCTCAGGGGTAGCGAATTGCTCCAATCGGCGGTGATGCAGGAGACTGCCAAGGGCGGCATTACCTATCGGGCCTACAATCCAGCGTTGTCGCCTTTGGAAAATTTTGCGAAGGGCGGCAGCAACAAGATGGCGGTTTTTACGGCAGTGACTGTTTTGCGGGCGGCGGATTTTTTGCGGTTCAAGGAGAAGGAGGGGTTGTTGGAGAATTTGAAGCGGCGGAGGTGACTGTTAAATGATGTACTATGCGTATCAATGCAGAAAACACTACAGTAAGTTGAATAAAAAGTTCTGCCCCAATCGGGACAGTCCGAAAAGCGCAATTCTTCGAAATTTTTTTGTTCTAAAAATAGCACAAAAAGAACCCATTTTTCCTCCTTGGTGGAACTGGGCAGAAATGACAGATGCCCAGCACAACTAGGGGCAGTAGGGTAGGGGTGTCCCTGTACATCGACTACTCCTCTGCTGGGTCTTTGCAGAAACGATATTCTAATGATTGAGCGGAAATAAAACGACGGCACTTTAATTTCTAGGAGAGTTTGTCTACTGCGAGTTGTTCTGGATTTGGTAGTTGATAATTGTACTTTTTTTGTTGCAACAACAATCCAATTCTAAAATTGAACCAATAAAATGGATAGTGCTATCATTAAGCAAGGGTTTGGCCTATTGAAACGGGAAAAACATTACGACCAACTTACCGTCGTCAACAAGTTAAAATATTTGAATTTTTCGGTTTCACCAGCCACCTTTGGGAAAATTCTAAAAGGCTTAAAAGTTGGGGAAATTTCTCTGGGAACAGTGCGTAAAGGCATCCAATTGCTTATCAAGGAAGAGCTTGATTTGGAATGGTGTAATGGCAATTATGTTGAATTGAATTCACCCAATTGGAAACCTACCGAGGTGAGAGAAACTACCCAGAAGGTATTATCCCTTGTGCTAAACCCCGGTTTAACCCTTCATACAGAAGGGAGATTGGAAATACAGCAAAAGGTAAAGTTTATTTCAAACGCACAAAAGGAAGTGGTTGAATTCGGAGTGACGCTCAATACTTTTACGTCCTATTTCAATTCAAGGAAGGACAGCGAATTCAAGAGTCATGTCGAAGTGCTATTGAATAGGGGCGTCAATTTTAAATGTTATTTGCTTGACCCCGAATGCAATGAAGCGGGCGTATATTTTGACGACAGGAAGCGGGAACAGGAGGATGAAATCATCAATGTTGAACCGATAAGGGGCAGTATAAGAAAGCTTGCCTCCATTCAGAAGAATATTGCAGAAGCAGGATACCCGGGTAAGTTTGAGGTATTCACCTATAAGCACATCCCCTATAACTATTTCATGGTAGTGGACGGCAACACACCCAATGGAAGCATGATGGTGTCGCACTATCTCTATGGCATCCCAAGGGCCAAGTGTCCTGTGCTTGAGTTTACCAAAAGCGACAACCATGACCTCTATAAGCGGTATTGGAACTCCTTTCAAAAATTAACCAAGGGAGCTAAAGCCATTTCTGAGGAAGGAAAACTTTGAAGGAATAATGTCGCTACTTGATTGACGCCATCCTAAATTTACCTAAATTTAGGTAAAACGCTCTAAATCAAATCATTAAAGCGGGCAGTTTTTATGTCCCCGACCTTTGTCCTGTCAAAACTGATGAACAGGTCCGGTACTGCGGGATGAATAATTGGCGCTTATTGCCTACTTGTGCTCCCGCCGATTCTCCAGACAAGAATGGTTTTTAGAAGGCGGTAGTTGAATTTCGTTTTTCCGATTTCATCGAGAGGAACGGGATTGCTACGAATCCACTCGCCAAGCTTTTTGCTTCGGTTGGTACTGGATTCTCATGCCCAAAAATGCTTGCTGGTAGCCTTTCATCCATTTTCTCATCCATTTTTTTACTATTATGAAAGTTGCACTTAAAAACAGCAAGTCGGCAATTGCCATCGTCTTTTTCCTTTTTTCACTGTTGGCACATACTGCAACGAGCTACGCTGCACAACCAGCCAATGACGACTGTGAGTGTCCCTCTCCCGTCGTAACCAAGACCTTCCAATCCTCAACAGCTATCGCATTTTCTTGGGGAAATGTGTCAGGTGCAGTTGGTTACCGGGTTTGGTACGTCAGGAAAGGGGATAACTTTACCAGTCAGGAAATCAACACTGGGGCAACTTCGGTCAGCTTTACCAATCTAAGTGCCGGAACCTACCAGTTCTATTTCGTTACGGATTGCGGTGGAGGGGAGATGTCCCAAATCATCATCATGGATGACTTGATAATGGGATAATGCCATGCTTGCCGCTCATCAGCTTACACTGATGGGCGGCAGGCTAACCCTTATAGTCTGATATCTTTTCAAGGAGCCATGACTTGAAATAAATAGGGTTGGTGTTTTGAATTTCATTGATGATGGATTCCTTGGTTTCCTTGCGACGTATCAGCTTCTTTACAATCTTGATGAAATTGGCGGTAGCCGTTATGGATTCCCGCTTTGGTGTTTGGTGGCGTTTAAGATAAAGTTCGAATGAAAAACAAAAATCTTCAGTGTCGAAATTTTCGTCAGCGATTTCAAAATAGCTTCTCAATATCAGCGACTTCGAGCGTATAGCGTGGAGCAGGTCGGAAAACGTGACATCGGCCAGCTTGTAAATAGCTTCTCTATAGTCCTTTTCCTCAAAAAGAATCATGGCCTCAGCCAATGCGACAGCGTCCCCTCGGATACCTTCAGGCAATAGGTGTTCATATTTCTTGATAAAAGAGGAAGCCCACTTCAAGTCCTTTTGTATGCACGCCACATTGACAATATTATTGAACTGACTTGAAGATATTTCCCCACTTCTATCAAACACGCTATTCTCTACGGCGAACATGTTCAGATTGTGGGCCATTTCCCAGTAGCTTTCATCGCCCCTACGGATACAAATGGCGATGTGGTTATGGAGATAGCTAAGTATTGCGTGAAACTCTTCAGGGTCAATGGATTGGTTGTTCACTTTAAGATGGTGCTCCAAGTCCTTGAACTGGAAGTGCTGTTGGAAGGAAACCAGTTCATACACCTTCAGGTAGAGCGAAAAAAGCGGATGGTTAGAGATTGTTTTTGACTTTGAAAGTTCTGCAATTGCTGGCAGCACTTCCAAGCTGGCCACTTGGGACACCTGGTTTTGCCTGTTCGCCATTTCACAGGCAATTTTCAACCTGCTCACGGCATAATACACATCCAGGTCGTAGCCACAATCGCTCAAGGCTTGAATGTCAATTCTCTGTTTGTCATAGGTCAAATGGTAATAGAAAAAGTAGTTGGAGACCATCCCTTTCATGTAGTCCAGAACGGTTGACTTGGGCATTTTTTCCACTTCCCGCTGAAGCATTGCCGCCTTTCTTGAGTATTCCGCCGATAAGCCGCGTTCTTTTAAGATTGACATCCAAAAAGCCCGGCTTTCAAACGAATCTGCCTTTAGTTTTTCAAGTAGCAGGTATTCCTTCAACCAAAGGTGAAGGTCTGAAAGCGCATTCAACATCTTGACCCTGTTAGACTTTTTAACATCCAAAGGCTCGTTGAAAATCTTTTTATAGGCATTGTCCACATCAAGTTTTCCTTCATTGTTAATGAAAGGGAGGTGTTTCCGCACATAATCGAAAACACTTATCGCAACCTCGTCGTGGCAGTGAAGCCGTTTCAGATATTTTCCAAAAGCCTGCATCTCTTTTTCATTGAGCGTTCGAGCAAGTCTTACAAATTTGGTTTTTTCCATTAGTCAGTTTTTACTGTTGCGGTGAAATATTTTTTAAACTACTGAATTCAGGTTTTTATCAGCTTTAGCAGTTAGCTAGGGTTTATAGCGCAAAAATAGAAACTAAAGTCTTGATTTTGTGACGTTTATGAATGGATTGCTCTAAACCAGCGATTTGTTGTAAATGCAACTGCAATCTTTCATCAGTCAGGATAATCTTGAAAATCCGAGGTGAAAGCGGTGAAATTTGAATTTGCCATTTTTTATATTTTTAAATCACTTTTAAGCGCTTTTTGATTCCAGCGAATTTAATCCCTAAATTCACACGCAAAACATATCAAACTCAAGGATATGGAAGGAAATCGCAAACACTTGTTAGACCGTTTTCAGCGGCACTTGGAAGAACGTTACCAAGCTTGGTGTGACAGGCATGGCGTACAGAAATCGGATGACCATTTGGTCACTTTTCTCATTGACCAAGACCTGATTCCATCCATGCAAATTCAGCGGTACGCCATACTCAACGAATTTGACAAATTGAGCCAATCCCCTGAATTCCATAAGACGCTCACTGTGAACACCCTTGCGCACCGCTTCAATATTTCAGAGCGCACGGTTTGGAACATCCTTAAGAACAGTGGTGTGCGGAATGTCAAACAGCATTAAGCCTTTGCTTGCCTCTCTACTGAACATCCTTCTGAGAAAACTCCAACGCATTTTTAACAATGGCTTTTCGAAAGCCTTTAGCAATCACGATGAACGTAGCACTTTTAACTCCCATCCCGGTAGAACATGATGCCATCATGGCACACCTACCTTCGCTCACTGAGCAATTGGTTGGCGGGAACCGTTACCTTTTGGGAGCGTTTGAAGGCAAATTCCATCACTTCAGCGTCATCACGCTCCAATCCGGGTCAAAGAACGAGAACACTGCTTTGGCAACTGAGCGGGTTATTCGCCAGTTCAATCCCATGGCCGTCATCCTTGCTGGCGTGGCAGGAGGGGTGAAGGATGTCGAAATCGGCGATTTAGTTATTGGGACGAAGTACTACGGTTACGAATTCGGCAAGGTGACACCTGATGGCTTTGCCGCAAGACCGGAATCAGGGCCATACAGCAAAGAACTCCTCACGCTTGCACAATCGGTGGCCGGAAATGGCCACTGGAAACACCGGGCAAAAAACGCTGATAAATCCAGAGTTGTATTCGGTGCCATCGCCGCCGGGAACAAGGTCATCGCCGCCACCGATTCGGATGCCTACCGACTGCTCAAACAGACCTACAACGATACCACTGCCATCGAAATGGAGGCAATAGGGTTCGGGCAGGCGATGCAGGCTTACCAGTCTATTCGCTTCCTGAACGTGCGGGGAATTTCGGATTTGCTTGACGGGAAATCGAAGTCTGACGCTGGCGGCTCGCAGGAGTTGGCGGCGGCTAACATGGCGGCGTTTGTGTTCGAATTGCTTTATCAATTGGATGTTTCACAATTTAAAATATTCGGGAGTATGGATATTAAGGAGCTGTCAAAGGAAATCATTGGGCTGATTTTGCCTATTGTCAAGTTGGATGCGGTAATGGAAATCGGTGATGATTTCAAAGATGCGACGAATGGGGCGGTGAGGGAACTTTGGGCAAAGGTGAAGCCGCTGTTTATTGAGGAGTATGAGGCGTTGAAAAAAGAACCAGATGATACGGATGTACAAACAGCGGCAAGTATGAAATTAAAGCGGATAATGGAGGGTGAGGAAGTGTTGAAGCGGGAGTTGGAGGGGTTAGTGAGGAAGATTGAGCATGAGCAACCTGTGGGCTTCAATAACTCCGACATCATCACGGTCAAAAAAAGTAAAAACGTCATGATAGGCGGTACCATTTCGACAAGTGGTAACGTCCACTTTGGCGATGTCAAGGGTAAATAAAGCTTACAATTTAAAAATCATTTCAAACATGAACGAGCATCCAGACCAAAATCCTGATGAATTGGAAATGCCTCCACCTCGTGGTGAGGGTGCAGAAGAGACCACCGGGGATGATGTAGAGCAGGTTGTCATGCCAGACGACCCAGAACCTGCCATGCTTGGAAAAGGCATTCCTTTTGAAATTTATACTGGCATCGGAGACGACGATACTCAACTCACCAAAGAAGATTTTAAGACGCTAACAGCGCGTTTCGCCGCTGTTGAACAACAGTTGGTACAACTCGGCACCGAATTTCAGAGCAAGCTCAAATACGACGCTCATAAGGAAAAAGTCATTGATAATTTACATGCTGAGTTACAGACTCACAAGAACGGGCTGATAGAAAAGCTACTCCGTCCTGTGTTCATGGACATCATCGAAGTAGTGGACGACACCCGTCGCTTACTCAAAGACCTCAAAGCAAAAGGAGAAGACAGCAACCCGGAAAAACTCAAAAAACTGCTCGAATCCATGCCTGACGACTTGGAAGACTTGCTCGACAAGCACGGCGTGGAAGTGGTGCAATATGAAGGCGAGGCATTTAATCCTGCCCTTCAAAAAGTGGTCAAGACCATTCCAACGCCGGAGGAGAGCTTAGACAAACAAGTGAGCGAGCGCCTGAAAAATGGCTACCGATGGGAAGGCAGGCTTCTGCGCCACGAGGTGGTTAACGTCTGGCAGTTTCAAAAACCATCCTAAGCATTCAAATAACTGTCAAACTGTATAAAACGCAATTGACAGCCTTAAACAAGAAAAATATGAGAAATCAGCTATCGAAAGTTTTTGGCATTGACCTCGGTACTACTTATTCCTGTATCGCTTATGTAGATGAACATGGGAAGCCCGTCATCGTCCCTAATTTTGACAACAACCGCATCACGCCTTCCGTCGTGTTCTTCGACGACGGCAACATCATCGTGGGCGAGGAGGCAAAAAACAGCAGCGTCGTCCATCCTGACCGGGTAGTGTCCTTCATTAAGCGGAGTATGGGCGAACCTAATTTTGTATTTGAACATAATGGTGTGAATTACTCTCCGGAGGAAATCTCAAGTTATATTCTCAAAAAATTGGTAAAAGATGCCGAGGATAAACTTGGCGAGCCTGTGCAGGACGTGGTGATTACCTGCCCTGCCTATTTCGGCATCAACAATCGGGAGGCAACTCGAAGGGCGGGCGAAATCGCAGGTCTGAACGTAAAGGCGATACTCAACGAGCCGACCGCCGCCGCCATAGCTTATGGCGTTGACACGGGCGTTGACAAGATAGTATTGGTGTACGACCTCGGAGGTGGCACCTTCGATATTACCATGATTGAAATCACTCAGCAGTCCATCAAAGTCATCGTCACCGATGGTAACCATGAACTTGGCGGCAAGGATTGGGACGACGCCATTATCGGTTTTTTGGCGGAAGGGTTCAAGCAGGAGACTGGCTCTGACGAAGACATTCTATCCGACCCGGAAACACTTGGCGAGTTGCGGCTTAGTGCAGAAAAAGCAAAAAAGACGTTGACTCAGCGGGATAAGACAACCATATCTGTCGTTCATGCAGGTGACAAAGCCAAGGTGGACCTTACAAGGGAGAAATTAGAGGAGTTGACCAGCGCCCTGCTTGACCAGACTATTATGCTTACGCACAAAATGCTGAAGGACGCAGAGGGCAAGGGGTATTCCCGTTTTGACGAAATCATCCTTGTGGGTGGTTCTGCCCGAATGCCACAAGTGAAGGACAGGGTGGACAAGGAGTTCTCGACAGACGCCAAGATATACGATCCGGACGAGTCAGTGGCTAAGGGGGCAGCCATTTATGGTGCAAAAACTGCCATTAGTGACGAACTGGTGCGCAGAATTGCAGAAAGCACTGGACAGGCGGTTGAAGATGTGAAACTGGAATCCGTACCAGAAGAAGTACTTAGCAAAGTCGAGCAGCAGGTCGCAGACGAGACAGGCTTGACTCTGAAGGCTGTTCAAAAATCAAGGACTGAAATTGAAAATGTAACCAGCAAAAGTTTCGGAATAATAGCACTCGATGCCAGTAGAAGCGAGCGGCTTTTTAACCTTATCCTTAAAAACGAAACTGTACCTCGGGAACAGACCCAAGTATTTGGCACTGATGAGGCTAACCAAGAATCCGTGGTCATAAAAATCCTGGAAAATGAAGTGATGAGCAAGTTGACCAACCCTGAGTTTGGAATCGAAATCGGTTCGGCTGTGCTGGACCTCCCGGCGGGCCTGCCTGATGGTTCGCCCATTCAGGTCAGCTTTAAAATCAACGAAGAGGGCAGGCTCGACGTGCAGGCATTGGAAGTGACCGACAACCGAGTGGTTAAGACAAAAATCGAAACTAGTTCCGTAATTGCAGGTGAAGCTTTGGAAAAAGCTAAAGAGCGGAGTAAGGGCATTGTCGTGATTTGATAAAAACAAAAAGTACATGCATGTAGCCTTTTCGAGCATCTTAAACCCATTCATCAATTAAAGTACCCTCCCGGTCTATGTCAAGCATTGAGCATTCCAAAAATGCGCTGATTCATTCCTCCATTTCGGCGGGTGGGTCTGTCCACATTGGCGATAATATCACTTCCGTAACAGTTGCCAGAACCGTTTTTTCGGAAATCAAGCTGGAAGCCTACGATGACACTTCGGGCTACGTCAGCCCCAGATTTATCGGAAAATTGGTGGGCGAAATCACGGGCATGGCCGGTAAAATGGCTGTGTTCACCGCATTCTATGGCTTTGATAAGGCGGGGTTCACCAAGCACCTTGCTTTTAAACTGGCTGAAGAAGCAGAGGGCAGAGGCGTATTGATGGAGGCAAAGGAATGTTTCTTGAACTCTGACTATTCCAGCATTGCCACTGCCATCCGGGAAAGCACAGGAGACTGCATATTCGTGTTGAACAACCTCAGCCCAAAGGATGTCAACCACAACCTTGATGAGTTGCAGCAAGTAGCTAAGGACAACAGCCGCTTCATCATCCTCATTAGTACCAACCAACCAGCGAAGGATTGGTCATCGCCTCATGCCGATTATTGGTTCAAAATCGAGCAGGACGGGCTTTATCACGGCAGCATCAAGTTGGTCAATGAGATTTATGAAAAAAACGTTCTTGTCCGATACCTCGCAAAAGCGAGCGACGAACGGGGTTTGTCCGCATTCAAAACCAAGCTCAAGGAGGAAATCGAGAAACTCATTCCCACCGAAGTGAACACGCCCGAACAGTTGGGTTTGTTCCTTGACCTGTTCGCTAAAAAACCGACGGCAGACGACAAACTTATCAAAAGCCTCATCGCTCAAACCAAAAAAAAGGACAACCTCATTCGGGAGTGGTTCTTCTCGCTCGACGATGACAAAAAGCTCGTGGCGCTCGGCATGACCCTGCTTGACGGGGTGTATGCCGACCAGTTCTTTGCCGTCATGCAGCAGTTCAGAGGAGAGGCTTGGGAGCCGTTTAGCCAGACGCTCTCAGCACTTGACTACAATGACCTGAACACGCTGATGCATTTTTTCAGCTTCACGAGCGGCGAAACCCCGGCGCTAGAAGCCAAGTTCCCCAACCAGCGATTTCAAACATTGCTGACCATCTGGGAGAACTACCGCCGACGAATTATTGCCACGATGCCCGTTTTGGTCAGGCTGACCAAACAAAGCGCAAGCGGTGATGCCACTTCTTGGGAGCTTTTCGGCGACCGTGACAAACGTATCCGCCTGTTAGAGACCCTCGCCCAACTTTTAAGTGACATCGGCAGGCTATCGCCGCAGACTGTTGAACCCTGGCTGCTGCAATTGGCTGCCAGCGGAAATGCTGGTGTGCAGATGGTCGCTGCCCGGGCATTGGCACAATGGCGTGAGTCTTACGACGACCCCGCTAGCGGAAAATCGGTCAATAAGGAACGGGAGCTTTTCGAGTTACTTGCCACTTGGAACGCTGAAAGCCGCCACCTCAACAGCCGCATTCTGCAATTCCTACAATCATTGCCGAGAGAAGAAGGACAATCTAGCTCCCGCACGGCTTACGTGCGGGCAACCATCCTGCTGACCTTGGGCTATGCTTCGGTCTATGACAATTCGAGCAGGCTTCACCCGGACATCCCGGAGTTGTTGAAGCGCTTTGCAAGAGACCGCAATGGGTTAGTCATTAGCCGCCTACGAGATACCATGCGCCTGCTGCTCCGAAATCACCCTTGGCAAATCGGCGACCGACTATTCGACCTCAGCGGTGGCGACACTATTTTCAATGAAATGACACCATTGGAGCATTATGCAGGCGCCATTGCTGCTGGGCTTTCAGATGCCCATTCGGATTTCCCGCCGGACGTTGAGAATCTGCTCGACCGTTGGCTCTCCGATTGCAAGGTGAAACGTCCGAAACAGCCCCGTACAGACATATTCTCCTATCGGGAAAAAATCCTCGCTACTGTGGTTTTCACCTATGGGCTGTTGGACTTTAAAAACACGCTCAGCCTTAGCCTCGATGGTGCCGCCACTGAAATCGAAAACCTGCGATTGGACGAGCATCACCCCGAAATGAGAAGGGTTTTGTTGGAGTGCATCCTGATTTTTTACGAAAAATACTTCCATGAGATGGAAGCCCGGCACAGCAAGAAAATCCCCAAAATGGACGAGGCGGAGCGAAAGCGAGCAGCGAAAAAATTCAGGGCCACTTACCTCATCGAGCGAAGCGAAGCAGTGGGCGGCGATTATGAAGTGGATTTTGAAGACGTCATCTTGGACAGTTGGCGGAACAGGGAAGACCGCCCTCCTACGCCTATTGAAGTTTCGTTAGGGAAATGGATAGGCAGTGAAAACGAGAACATTAGACGTATTGCCCTGCAATCCTTCATGGAATTTGCCAAAATCGAAGCTTGGGAAGAAGGCAAAGTGAAAGAGTACCTTGAAGGTTTAGAAAAAGAGTTGAATGCGGTACCGTATGCTTTGCCAAAATATGACGATAGTGTCCGAAAAAGTTTGTGGTCAAGTTTGGTGAGTTGGTTCCTCGGTGCCAGCAAGATAAAAGAGGATCTAATGCCTATGATAAGAGAAGATGAGCAAATGGGCGAACAGCAAGTGAGGATTTTGAAAGAAATACTCCTGTCGCTGGGTCATAAAATCTAAATATAATCAACGAAACACATGGAGACAAGCATTGGAATTGACCTCGGCACCACTTTTTCTGCTGTTGCTTCAGTGGACGAGAACGGGCGTGCCGTTGTACTGAAAAACGCAATTGGGGAGCCGCTCACGCCCTCTGTCGTCTGGTTTGGCAAGGATGAGCCACTCGTGGGGGCGGAAGCAAAGGAAATGCAGGAAATGGGCGAGGACAAGGTTGCCTCCTTTTTCAAGCGTAATATGGGCGACCCCTTTTTCACCTTGGAGTTCAACGGCAAGGACTACTCCGCAAAGGATATTTCCGCCATTGTGTTGAAAAAACTGAAAGCTGACGCAGAGAAGGCGCTTGGCAAGCCTGTGAGCAAAGCGGTGATAACTGTCCCTGCCTATTTCAACAACTTTCAGCGGGAAGCAACCATCGCCGCTGGCAAGGACGCCGGGATGGAAGTGCTGCGCATCATCAACGAACCGACCGCTGCCGCCATCGCCTTTGGCCTAAACCAAAAGGGCAATGGACAGACCTTGCTCGTCTATGACCTCGGCGGCGGCACCTTCGACGTTACGCTCATTGAAATCACTACCGACGAAATCAAAGTCATTGGCACGGACGGTGACCATGAACTGGGGGGCAAAAACTGGGACGATTGCATTGTAAATTGGGTAGCACAACAGTTTGAGGATGAATTTGGAAGCAACCCGCTCTCCGATAACCTAAGTGTCAACGAGCTATTGGTACGAGCGGAAAGCGCCAAAAAGCAACTTTCCACCCGTGACACCACCCGTATCTCCATCACCCATGCAGGGGAAAAAGGGCGTTACGACTTGTCTGTCGAGACCTTTGAGGAATTGACCAAAGACCTTCTGGAGCGCACCCAACTGCTGGTGGAACGCCTACTTCAAGACGTGCAAAAAACATGGCAAGATGTAGAGGGGGTGTTGCTCGTCGGTGGCTCCACCCGTATGCCGATGGTTTCCCGGTGGATTACCCGGATGGCTGGCAAGGAACCCTTGCGGGGTATCAATGTGGATGAAGCGGTTGCACTTGGAGCAGCCATACAAGCCAATTTGGATGCCAATGGAGAGCAGCCATTTGGCAAGTTCACGCTCGGCGGCAGCCGAAAAATCAGGGACGTGATGAGCCATAGCCTTGGCTTGGTAGCGGTCAACGAAGACCGTAGCCGCTACATCAACTCCATCATCATCCCTAAAAACAAGCCTGTGCCCTCCAAAGAGACACACCCTTACCAGTTGCGCACCCGCCCCGGCAACCGCAACGAATTCGAGGCATTCATGCTCCAAGGTGAAAATGAAAAGCGACCGCTCGACTGCCAAATCATTGGCAAGTACGTTTTCTCCGACATCGAGCACGAGGCTAACGGGCATGCAGTGGTGGATGTAGCCTACGCTTATGACGCCAACGGTGTAATCGAAGTAAGTGCGACGCAGCGCAGCAAGCAAAAGGCGCTCCCTCTTCGGGTGGAACCGGTGCCGGAAGACATGAGCTGGCTGGATTTTCCGCCAAAAGAGGAGGAGCTCGTCCCAGCGCACTTGTCCCTGCTTATTGCCATTGACTTGTCCGGAAGCATGAGTGGCGAGCCGCTTCGCAAGTCACAGGACGCCGCCAAGAATTTTATTGGGCAATTGGACTTAGCGAACACCTCCATCGGTTTGCTGATTTTCTCCGACCGGGTGGAACTGTCGCAGGCGCTTTGCCAAAATGCCAAAGCCATTCATCAGGGCATTGAAAGCTGGCGCATCGGTTCGGTGGGCGGCGGCAATAGCGCCCAACCCTTTACCCTTGCTAAGCAGGTGCTCGATGAGCGGGAAGACCCTCGTTACCTCGTGGTGTTGACCGACGGCATTTGGTACAACCAGCCCCACGCCATCAGTGAAGCGGAAAAGTGCAAGCAAGCAGGCATCGAAATCATTGCCATCGGCTTCGATGGGGCAGACCTTGCCTTTCTGAAACGTATCGCAACCTCTGACCAGAATGCCATGTTCACCAACCTGGGCAACCTGACGGCTTCCTTCTCGAAGATTGCGCAGGTGTTGACGGAGAGTGGTGGGGTGAAGGAGAGCGGCGGGTTAAGATTTTTTGAACGATAAATTTCAATACGCCTAATCAGTATCGCATGAAAGCATTTTGTGAAAAACATAGCTTGGGACACTACTCGGAAATGTGCCCGCTTTGCCGAAACGCCACTTTACTCGAAAGTGAAGAGTTTCGATACTTAGACAATGCACTTCTTGGAAAGCTAATTTTTCACTTTGAAGAGCAGGAGAAAATCCATTTGCTTGCTTTTCGGAAAGATGAGGCAGAAGCACACAAGCGCAAAAACGAATTGGACGAATTGAGCCGTCGCTATGAACATTTAAAACAAGAATCGCATGATTTTGATATCCGCAAGAAAGCCATCATGGAGGGCGCATTCGCTGAAATCAGGAAAATCACAGAGAGCAACTTCAATCTATACTTGTCCAATTTAAAGCCGTATTCAGAAGATTTTTTCGATTCTTTTGAAGTAAAACTAGAGGCTTCGTTTAAGAAGCTAAAGTTCCATGAAAGATGGGTCTCAAACATGGTCATTAAGGTTATCCGGAAAAACTTAAAGGATTGTATGAATGAAGCCCTATTGTCAATGTCCGACAAAAAAACGCTGGCAGTTCACCGTGACAAGTATGCCAAAAGATTAACCGGAGAAATGAAGGCTCCATTGGACAGGGCAATCAATGCAATCACGCAGGAGGCTGTGAAAGTATTGGATTCGCAATTAGAGAAGAATAACAACCACAAAAAAAGCCATTCCACTGCCACTAAATGGGGCGCTTTCGTTCTTTTTGGCATCGCTGCATTTGCAATAACAGGGGCTATCTTTCTACTTTCTCAAACCAATCTGGCAAATATTCAGAGCGGATGGGCGATAGTTCCTTTTTCAAGCCTCTTCCTGCTGTCGGTGGCCCTAATCTTTATGGGGATGAGGACGCTTTGGCTCGTTTCAGACCTGATAATTAAGGATAAACAATCAGAATTATTCATTGACGTAATGTTCAGCAATGCCATGAAAGGAACCCAATTATCAACTGAATTAGCACATAAATTAAATGAATTGAAAAACGCTGTCAAAAATCTAGTGGAGAGAAATCAATCGCAAAAGCAGCCTGAAAACTCATAACAATGGCCCGTGAAAATTATTACATCCTCCTAGACCTCGACCCCTCGGAGCGAGACCCAGTTAAAATCGAGGCAGCCATCTCTGCCAAGCAGCGGGAGTGGTCGGGTTTGCGCAACCACCCGCAAAAGGGCAATTGGGCAAACGCCTGCCTGATGGAAGTCCTAAAAATGAGGCGGATGGTGTCCAACCCAGAAGAACTAAGGCAGGAAGCAGAGGATGCCAAAAGACTGTCGCTGCAAAAAGAGAAAAAGCGCTTTGAAGACCTCGACGATGCCCTCAAAACCATCTCCTCAAAAGGCTATGTATCGGAAAAGGAGTTAGAAAACCTGTTGAAGAAACCGGAGTTCAAGTCTTTCATGATGGAGGACATGAATGAGCGCCTGCATGTACCGGTAAAAAAAGAAGCAGCTGCCGAGGTCAAGGACAAAGTGCAGCCTATGGAGACGGTTACTGCCAAGCAAATTGAGGCGCACCTCCAAACCCTAGGTAAGAGCGACCTGTACGATTTCCTCGAATTGAAGCGCAGTTCCTCGCTGATGAGCCTTCAGACAAAAGTCGTCGAATTGTATAGAGAAACGGGATTGAGCAGCAACAAGGACGCTTACTTTACGGCAAAGCAAGCGCTCATCGGGCAGTGTCAGGCTATTTTCAAGGAAGAGGACAGCCGCAAGCGCTACGAAAAGACCCTCGACTTGCAGCGCTTCGCAACATTGGACAAAAAGGTGGAATATGCTGGCGTAGATGGAGAAATCACTGCTGACGAATTTGAGCATTTGGTGATGGAAGGGACAAAACTGGGGCTTGCCAAAGAGGAAGTCGTCAGCCGAATCAAAGAACTTGGTGCGCAAAAAAAATGGAGCGTTCAATTGCCCGGCAAAGGCTCCTCCGTGGAGCAGTCCCTCACCTGCGGCGTTTGCGGGGCGCTGAATGCACCGAGGTCAAAAGCCTGTGGCAATTGCGGCTTTCCGGTCGAGGTCAATTGCCCCAAGTGCAGCACCTTACAGCCATCCTCTGCCAGAAACTGCAACAAGTGCGGCTATTCCATCTGCGATATGCCCAACGCCTTGCCCCTGCTTCGGGAAGCGAAGGACGCCCTCGCCGAAGGCGAATTTGCCAGGGCAGAATCAGCCTTTCAACGAGCAGACTCCTATTGGCAAAACCATCCTGACATCCTAAGCGGGCGGCAACAAATCAAGTCCCGATCGGAGCGGGCGCAATCAGTGCTGAAAAAGGCGCAGGAATTACTGCAAAAAGGCGATGGCTATCAGGCACGGCTGGCCTTGGCGGAAGCGAAGGCACTGCTTCCTGATTCGGCGCAGGTGGCGGCATTGGAGGCGGCCATATCCCAAAAAATCATGGCTGCCGAAAAATGCCTGGCAAAAGCGAGGGCAGCCGCATCTACCGCAGAACGGGAGGCGGCTTTTCTCGAAGCCCTCGATGTTTGCACTGATTGTCAGGAAGCCATAGCCGGGCTAGCAAAGATGCCACCCGACGCCCCAGCCGGGCTGACTGCCTTGGTGCAGGAACAAGCGGTGTTACTGAACTGGAAAGCTGTTTCTTCAAAAGCACAAATTACTTACCGGGTAGTTCGTAAAATAGGAGCATTGCCCTCTCACCCCACCGACGGCGAGGTATTGTCGGATACACCACAGCTTTCCTATTTGGATAAAACGGGGCAGCCCGGCTTGCCCTGTCACTACGCCGTGTTTGCTCAGCGGGGAGGGGTGTTCTCATCGAAAGCCGCCCTCTCTGAGTCTTTGACCCAGACCGCCAATGTCGAGCGCTTAAACGCCGTGCCAGCCGATGGTTCTGTGACCTTGCGCTGGCAAGCGCCTCCCAATGCGCTCCGGGTGGAAGTCTGGACGAAAAAAGGGGCGCTACCCGAACGACGTGGCGACGGGTCGCAATTGCCTTCCATCCGAAGCGACGGAGCCAGCCACGACGGGCTGGCGAACGACTATGCACAGGGCTATTTGGTCGTCGCTATTTTTAAAGATGGCATGGGGAGGGAACTACCCGCAAAAGGTCTTGGCATATTAACAGCTGCTACTGCCCCGCCGAAGCCAGTGGAGCATTTATTGGCAAATAAAACGGACAATTTGGTTGAGCTTACGTGGTATGAAGGTACGGACAAGGTTGAACTTTATTGGTCGGACAAACCCTTTTTTTTGCAATTCGGAGAGGTATTCCCATACATACGGGCAGGAACTATCGGCACATCAGTCCCCGTACACCAGAAGGGCTTGGCAACTGCACGACTCCCTCGCCATGGCGTATATGGCTTCCTACCCGTCACGATAAAAGGACAATTGGCGGTAGCGGGCAGGGCTGTCATGGTTGCCTATGCTGAAGAAATCAGCGACCTGACAGGGAAAATGGAGGATGGCAAGTTGCGCCTAACTTGGAAGTTTCCGCCCGGCGCTCAACAAGTGCAGGTGCTTTGTTCTGATAAATATGCTTCCAACTCGGGCAACCCGGTCATCGTGACAGAACAGGAGTATCGCCGTTCCGGCGCTTGGACGCTTGACTATCTTCCGCCCAACGCTCCCGATGTGACGGTCCGGGTGCGCACCCTTGTTGAGGTGCCCGGCGCAGCAACCGAATATTCAGCGGGCAAGCAGATAAATGTCAAGGTGAAAAAAACGACGCTCCGCTTCTCGGTGCAGAAGAATGGGCTAGCGTCCATTTTCTCCAGCACCCGGAAGTTCGATTTGAGGGTGGAGTTGGATGGCTTGCTCGATACCAAGCTACAGTTAGTAGTGAAGGAAAACAATCGCCTCATTTCATTCAAAGATCCAGACAGAACTGTGATTCGAGAGTTTTCAGCCATTGACTTCATGTCTTCTGAAACCTTGCGTGCTTCGTTCACCTACAAACCAGCAGGTAAGTCAGTGCAGCAGTTGTTTTTCAGCATTATTCCGCTTCATGCGGATGGACTGGAAATGATTCAGGTGGAGGATAACGGAAAAAGAATTATGCTTTAACAATTAAGGAACAAGCCATGAAATACACTTGCCCATTTTGTTACGTCAAATTCAGTCGGGACGATATCGAGTTCCGCTGCGAGAGTTTCACTTCTACCACTTGCAAAGAAGAAGACCCTTTGCTTGCGGCGTACTTCGGACAGCCCCGGATACTTGCCAACCACGTCATCCCCAACAAGGCGTGGAGCGAGTTTTTGAACAAGGATCAATGGTGGAAGGTGTTGGGCAAGACCTCTCGAATGTTCATCGTGCCCGACGAGGTGAAGTGTGACCGCTGCAAAGCGCCCTCCCGGAAGAAGGTGTGCCCGCACTGCCACAATGAACTTCCCACTTATTTTCACAAGGCGGACAGCCATATCATCTCCGTCATAGGTGCCAGAGGGAGTGGCAAGACGCACTACATTACCGTACTCATCAATGAGTTGCTCAAGAAAGGTTACAAACTCGACATATCCAGCATCCCGCAGGACGTGGGGGAAGATCGCACCCAAGTGACCAGCAAGCGGTACCAGGATTACTACCGCCGTCCCCTGTTGGAGCATGGCGACGAATTGACTAAGACCTCCATCGCCAAGGACCTTAGTCCCTTGATTTACCAAATCACCAGTGGACAAAAGGGCTTCAACAAAACGAAGGCGCTGTACCTCGTTTTTTATGACACCGCGGGAGAAAATTTCCACGACTCGATGGAACTGCAAAAGCTCGCCAACTATGTCGCCAACTCTTCAGGGATGATTTTTTTGCTGGACACCTTTCAGGTGCCCGGCGTTAAACTAAAACTGCGCTCAAAAGGTATTGGCATCTCCGACAGTGGCATTGATTTTCAGGGGGTGTTCCAGCAGGTGTACAGCCTCTTGGAAAAGCTCGGCTTAGTTAAGCTCAATTCGCCAAGCCCCATTCCGATAGCCCTGACATTCAGCAAAATTGATGAGGTCATCCGCCATAGCTTGATGGAGGACGACATCTCGGAGTTCAGTATCCGAAAAAACAGTCGCTACTTGGAAACGGGCGTTTATTCCCCTTCAGAATTACAGGAAATCAACCACGATATGCGTAGTCTGCTCACGCTCTGGGGCGAGGATGGGTTCATTTCAGACGTAGAAAAAAAATTCTCAAAAACTGCCTATTTCGGTGTTTCAGCGTTAGGTGCCACCCCTGTGGGCGGCAAAATCACAGAAGTGAAGCCTTTGCGGGTGCTTGACCCGCTCATCTGGATATTGGACAAGATTGACTTTGCACTGCCAAGGAAGTGAAAGGCAAGCGCCGCCAATCGAACAATTCATTCTTTAAAAAAACAACACCATGCCACTGCCTTACCTTGAATTACATTATGCCTCCACCCAACAGAGCCTGCTGACCGGAGCGGATGGCTTTGGCATCAGGACTTTCAGCGAAGGCTTTCCGAAGGAAATCATCGAGCGGCTCAAATCGAGGAACGTGTTTGTCTATCAGACGGGGAACAAGGCTTTGGCAGGAATTTTTGACCTGTTAAAAAACCCGAACCTCGTGCTAGAGTACCCGGAAACCTTCACTTTTTTCAGAGAGGAATTGGAGGAGCAGGTATTTTACATGTTCACCCGGACGATATTTCTGGGACGTGATTATGGCTGGTATCTGGCGACAAGGGAGGAGAGCGCCCGTTCTGGCAACTTATTCTGCCATGCTGTCATTTTTAAGGAAGCAGATTTTTTTCGAAATAGACCGGAGCAGGTTTTTCAGGCACTGACCCAAGAACTGTTCCTTCCCCGAAACCCTCGAAATAACCCTGACAATGCTGAGCTTCGGCAGTTGCTGACCAACCTGCATGGAGTGCCCACGCCCCTACCGTTAAGGGATTGTCTAACTTGTGAACTGCCCGTTTCGCCGACCATCAAAGAAGTGGAAGAGACGGTGCTGGCTGTCTACGATGCGCTCGAAACACAGCGCCGGGTAGTGGTGGTACTACCTGAGAGCCAAACGAAGCAGCACATACTCTCCCTCCTCGCCTGCCTTCCGAAGTTTGTGCTCAAGTCCGTCAGTTTTGCAACAAACAGCCACGAATTCAACCTCTACACGGATTATACGTTGGTGTTTGTCAATGAGCTGTATCAGCGGGAAGTTCCGGCAGACCATCCATACTTGCTGGTCTGTGACTATCGGGCAGGGCATTTTCCTGCTCATAACTCCTCTGATTTTTCCAATTATGTGCTTCGCTTGGTTCAATCGGGCAACCTAGCCGAACTGCAAGTGATGAATGAGGAATTGGACGGCATGACTGCCAAGTTCAGCGAGGGCATGTCCTTCAACTCGCTGTTTTATGCTTGGCTGCACCTGCTGACCGACAAGCAGGGATATCACTTTCAGCCAGATGAGATAGTACGAAAAGTCAAGGACTATCCTTTAACGCCTTCGTTCAGGAACCGCTTGAACGAGTATGTGCTGTTCAGCTTCAAGCAAGCGCTCGATTCGGAGAAACATGCCAAGGTGGCAAGTTCCCTTCAATTGCTCGACGAGACAAAAATGGAGGATTCGCGAAGAGAGGACGCGGAGCGCCGTTTCACTGAGTATTTTTTCAAAGACGACAACGCCGCTGCCCTTTATCGGCACACACAAGACCTCGACCTCATGATGAAGACCCTTTGGCTGGGAGGGCAAGAGGCGGAGATTTTCAGCTTTATTGGCAGAAGCACACTGCCAGTCGCCACGATGGAATTTTTAATCCTCCGGTTTTGCGCCAATTTGACCTTCGACGGGATGGAAAACATCCTCTATTCGGCGATGCTGAGTGACAAAATATCTCCTTCCTTTGGCTCAGACCTCGTCAAAACAATTGGTGTGGACACTTTTTTGATGCACGACTTTTTCGCCCAATTTGGGGACAAATTACAACCAAGGTTTTTTGGCACAGAGACTAAGGGCTATCTGCAACAGATGGCACTCAATGGAAAGGATGCACTATACGAGCTAAGGCTGAAAATAGCCAATTATCCCTTTCTTGGTCAGTATGCAGATTGCCTCTTGGAGATTTCAGGAGAGGAATGTATCCCATACACCCGAAAAGTCGAGTACCTCGATTTTTACACTGGCCTAATTAAGAGCGGACAACGCAGCTTCTTAAAAAACGAAGCACTGGACAATCTGCTAAGAGCATTGCTTAATGGGTTTGAAAAGCCTTCTGGAGAACAGGAACAAGAGCGCTTTAGTGCAAGTTTGAGGGGATTTGGCATACTAGCGCAGCAGTACCAAAGCAAAGTTGAAAAAGAAGAAAGCCCAGAATGGACACTTTATAACTTTTACAAATTAACTGCGGCGCTGATGCTGAAATCGACGGATTTCGGCAATGATGTAGAAAATTTTTCGAAGATACTCCCCATCCCGACCAGGAAAGGATGGAGCAGTCTCCTGCTTCGTTTTATGCTCTCTGCTCTTTCACCTGACACATGGCGGAATCGAGACGATGCGATGACACTTTGCCGCTACTTTTTTAGTATTCTTCCCTTCAAAGAACAAAAGCATGCTTTTCAAGGTGAAGAACTTGAGATGATACTCTTCATCCCCGCTTTTTACGCCCAACGCTTCACATTAACAAAACATGACGAAGGCATCTTGAAGGATTTCTTCAAGGCATACACAGAAGCAGTGTGGGGGCTTAGGCGCTACTCGGGCAGGGACTCGCAAGACATCGCTAAGATTTATTCACCAGCTCAACTTTGTGAACGAGTCGCCATTTACCTCAATCGCCTAAAAGAAGTGGACAAACAAGCCTGTAGAGAAGTGGTCGAGTACATCAGTACTGAAATGCCTGACTCCGATACCGACCTAATCGAGTATGTGCAGAGCAAGGTGCAACTCGATAACCCGATAAAGAGCCTTTTTAAAAGATTTTCACCATTCAAAAAAGACTAACCATGAATCGCTACATATATCCAGTCATTGACTTATTCAAAAAATTCTTCGGTGTTGCAAAGTCTAGAACCAGTAGTGCTTATCGTGTTGCTTTTGGCTTTGCCCAGCATTTGCTCAGGAAAGACCCTCGCTCAAAGCCTGAAAAGATATGGTGCTTTTATGCTGAACCTTATCGGCGAGGTTTTGCTGTTACGGGGCTAACTTTTTCAGGTGTGCTTGCATTAATTGCCATTGCGTTCCTTATCGTTGGACTGATAACCTTGGGACTATACTTAATTGCAATTATTTTATACACAATTGCTGGTATTGCTTTAATCGCACTTGGGTTGTCTGGTCTAAAAGGCTTCGAGGGTGGCGGCTGGGCTGGTATAATCACTACAATAATTACGGTTGCAATAGCAGCTTATTTGTGGGAGCCGATATTTGGGTTTATTGATGGATTTTGGGAATTTACAACTCAGTTTTCACAAAACCTGAACTACATAACTTACGTAACCTACTTTTTAGGAAGTTATTGGCATTTGATTCTTGCCGTAATCATAACGCCGGCTGCCGTTGTTTTGACAATTGCAGTTTTGACAATATTGACTGTTTACCTTCTTAGGGGCTTCGAACAATTGGTCACATGGTCTTATGGTATCCGTCACCGCTGCCCGGAATGTTCTCAAAAGACGGAACCTGCCGTGTATATGTGCAGTGTATGCAAAGCTGAGCACCCCTATCACCTTGTACCAAGCAAGTATGGAATATTCTCGCACGAGTGCGTCAACGGACACAAGATGCCTACGATGTTGGTTTTGGGCAGAAATCGTGACGTTCCTCACCACTGTCCGAACGACCAATGTAAAGCAGACCTATCATCAGGTGCGGTCGGCACTGATAAGCACATCGCATTTGTGGGGGGAAGGACTGCCGGTAAAACCTGTCTTTTGGTGCAGGTAACACGACACTTGTTGGCAATAGGTGCTGAAATCCCAGAAATAGACCAAAGGCGAGATTTCGGCTTATTGAATGACCGCATCGAAAAAGGACAAGTTCCAGATGCCACTAGCCCAAAACACGTTTATAGAGCATTCCAATTGACCTTGAAAAAAGGAGCTTTCCCTTACCACTTTTATTTTTATGACTTGGCTGGTGAAAAATTCGAGCACGCCCAAGATGCTGCTTCCCACCGATTCTTCACCACACTCGATTCTATTGTCTTCGTATTTGACCCATTCAGTGTGCCTGAGTTTAGGCAGAAGCACCGCCCTCCCACGGGCGTGGCTGTTGCTTCACAAGACCCACTTGAGCTAATCCGCAATCTTTCGCAGGTTTTGGAACGATATAATGATAAATCGAAAGTCAGGAAAGTTTCGTTAAACGTCCTCTTGGTCAAATCTGATACTGGCTACTTGAATGGTATGGTTAATGGCTTGATGGAACAATCGAAGATGAATGAGTATGTCAAGCAGTTTATGCGAGAGGAGCTTGGTCAAGCAGCTTTCATCCACCATGTCGAACAGCACTTTGACAAAATCAATTACTTCCCTGTAAGCGCATTGGGGCGGGCGCCATCGCCAACAGACACTTCCCCATTTATGGCTCAAAATCTAAAAGAAGCCTTTGACAGGATTTGGAAGGACATAAAAGTAAAAGTGAATTGAAGAAAAAAGAAGAAGAAATCAATGTGGCAGAATCGGCAGTTACCTTGCAGCATATCAAAAATGCCGTCGTGAACAGCGGCCTTAATGCTGAAGGAAACATTTATGTCGGAGATGTTCATAACTACTTCGACACCCCCGAACCCTTCACTCCTCCCTCACTTCCCTTCACCCGCCCCGCCCCCCATATCCCCCGCCGAATCTTCAGAGAAAAGGACGCTGGAAACACAGGACTTTTCGGCGGAAAGGAAAGTTTTGACTTGCTCGTAGAATTGGACAAGCACCCCCGAATCGTCCTGCTCGGCGATGCAGGCATGGGCAAGTCCACTGAATTGGAGTGGATTTGCCACGAGTTGAAAGAAAGCGGGCAATATGTCCCGATTTACAGAAAACTCAACAGTTACAAGTCAAGTGGGGTTTACCTCGATGATATTGACAAATTCGGCAGGGAACATGAAAGTAGCATCGTGCTTGTGCTCGATGGGCTTGACGAGCCGGACATGATGCCTGCTAAAGAAGCTATTGAAAAATTTGCAAACAATTTCCCGAATGCAAAAGTCTTGGTCAGTTGTCGCAGCAACGCTTATGCCGACAGCCTAACAGGCTTTGAAACCTATCAACTTGGCAAGCTCAGCTATTTGGATATTGAGGGATATGTCATGAAAACATTGGGGCATTCCGGGCAGGCTTTTCTTGACTTTTGGAGGCAGAAATACGCCTGGAACCAAAACCAGCTCATTGATAACCCATTTTTCTTGGTTCGAATTTGCGAGTTCGTTCAAGGGAACAACAACCGCCCGCCAGATTCATTGGGCGAGATGTTTGAATACCTGATTGAAAAAAGCCTTGATTTGCGCCTCAAAAGTATCAGCAGGTTTGGAACAGGGAACTATGGAATATTTCGGCAGTCATGCAGGCAGTCACTTGAAAAACTGGCTTTTGTGATGGAATGCAAGGGTGACAATGTAATTTCAGAAACGGAATTTGCAGCCCTTGTCCCAAGCACCGATGAACAGGAGGTTTTGTTGGCAAAATCCTCTTTGCTCGAACAACAGGGTGCCGCTTGGCGCTTCGCCCACAACAACTTCCAGGAATACCTCGCCGCCAAAGCTCTTTCCCGTGCCAAAAATTTCAAGGCAATCAAAAAAGCCCTTGCTGCCAAGCCCGATTACCAGCGTCTGAAATGGACCTGGGTTAATGCCTTGTCTTTCCTGATGGGTTTGTGGAGCGACGACAACAAGTACAAGCAGCAATTGCTCGATTGGCTTGTAATAAACGACCTCGAACCGCTGATAAAGATTTGCAGCTTTGAGCGGGAAAAAGTTTCCCCCAAAGTCAGGGAACACATTTTCAAGCTTGTTTTTGAAAAATGCAAAAAGGAAGACCTCATCGTTGGCTCGCATTATTACAGCTATTGGGACATGGCGGAGTTTGGGGAAAGTGCCAATACCATGCGCTATCTCAACGAGGAACTCCGGGTTGCCAAAACCCAAACTGTGAAAGGAAATGCCCTTGTGCTGCTAAAGGCGATGCGTCGGAACTTCCTCACTGACATTGCTGAAAAAGCTGATTTGAAGGCACTTCTGTTGCAGAATATTTATGATTTTGACCAGAATACCGCTGAAAACCGCCACTATGCTATGGAGGCGTTGTTCCAGTTGTTTGGCAAAATGAGCGAAGGGGAGGCAGTAAAAATGGTGGAGACGTTTTTTGATAGGGAACATGCCCTGGAACGCTCGTCTGCATACATTATCATTGAAAAACATACCCTCCAAGTTCAATTCATGGAGCGTTTGATTGGACGCATTCGTGACCTGAACGACCATCACTGGAAGAAGGGGAAAATACATTACGTAGAAGAAGACTGGCGGATAGAAAACTGTTTTAAAAACGCAGACAGCGAAGAAGTGCTGATCAGTTTTTTCGAAATGTATTCCCGCTCGGTTGAAAACAGGTGGGATGACAGGCACAAGCCCTTAAATCTGATGCTTGAAAAATTGGATGGAATGACCCTTTCCAAGCAAGGAGTCGAGCGGGTTTTTCATGCAATGAAAAGTCGTTTTTCCGATTGGCTGGCTCACCCTACGGAAGCCAAAAGAGAAGTCATTCTGAAATTCATCGAAAAAAACGGATTGCGACATGAATTCTTCAAGTCCATTATTGATGCAAGAGAAATTTGGGCAGGTTGGGTATCACCATATTTTCTTGATGAAGAAGGAATTGAATATGTGGTTGATAAATTCAGACAAGGAAAACTTGATAAGGACTGGTTGACCAAATATCATTGGTGGGTTGGAAGACAGGATGAATCGCTTTTGTCCAAATTGAACCAACGATTGAACGAAGTAGGCGATGAACCTTTTCCTATGCCGGACTTCAAACCACCTATAGATTACGACCAAGTCAGAAAAGAAAAGCTGTTGGTAGAGAAAACCCTTTATTTCAATAGGGGGAAATACATCCAGGAACTGGAAGATATTTTCATTTTCTTCGGGAAAAGCAGTTTCAAGAAGCATGAAATTTATGATGTGAAGGCGGAGAAAGCCAAGGAAAACAGGGATGAAGATGTTTACGACCGATACCCTACCATGCTCATTTGGATGATTGACGACCATCCCAATATGAGTAGGGATGAATTGAAAGCGCTTGTAGGCGAGCGATGGGAATGGATTTCCATCAACTCCATCCAAAAATACGTTCAAAACCACCATCAGGAAATCGAAAAAGACCCAAATCTCGGATTGAGCGATGAGGAAAAAGCCTACGTCAAAAACTGGTGCGACGCTCACCGCACCAAGATTGATTGGAACGGTCAGCATACCTACGCAGATGTTGCTTTTATATGGTTTGTCACCCACTACCCTTTCACCCACTACCCTTCGGATACCTACTTGCAAATGGTCGGCTCCGGGCTTCAAAATCATGGTGTACAAGCCAACATGTTAGAGTTTGTGGAGCAACACAAGCCAGAGCTTTCATCTCAACTGAAAGAACGGATACTTGATAACATAAGGTCAGGAAAAGTGCAAGGGTATGAACTACACCTACATTTTGATTTCGTCAAAAACCACCAAATAACGGAAGCGCTCTATGACTTGCATCCACACATCGAAGAAACTGGCGGTTATTCTTGTGAGGCGCTCCGGGTTTACATTTCATTGGGCGGTGACGACGATCACCTTCTCAACCTGCTGGAACGCATTACTCCCACTCCTGAAGACTACCGAGAAAGCATCCTTCTCGACCATTTCTCTGCCAAGAAGAACAAGGTATTTGAAAAAATCCTACTCCAAAAACTCACTACTTCAACCGAGCCGGAGTATCAACTGACCTACGCCCGTTATTTGGTCAGGCAGCACAATCTGGTCGGGCTGCAATTTTTGGCCGACTATATCGAGCGGGAGAAAAAATCGCCGTTTTCAACGCACGCCGGCAACCCAGATTACTTGTTCGAGAATCCCAAAGGAGTCCCGCTTATGTTGCGGTTTTACGATTACGGGAATGATCCCAACATCCCACAAGACAGTTTCGACCGTATTTCAAGCATTGGGCGCAACATGCTCCTGCACCTCGCCACCTGTCAGAACCGACGTTATTTTCCAATTGTGAGAAAAGCCATTCGGTGGTATTTGCGCAAGCAAACCTGCCTGAACAAACTTCCCGAAGTATTGAAAAAGCAATTAAAAATTTCCCGACCGGAAGCTTTGAAACAACTACGCTACCTCTTGAAAGACCTTGAGCACAACTACTACCAAAAAGAACAGGTGACCATTGAAGAAGCCGTTCAAACTTGGGAAAAACTATCATGAACCATGTGCAATCACCAACACTCCAAGCCCTATATCCTCAGCCTATCCACCAATTGCTCTATCCAGTCGTGGTATGCCCAAGCCGACACCTCCAGCATGGATTACCCCGACCTGTCGCACGACGGCAAGGGGCTTTGCATCTTCCACAGCAAAGACCGCAAATGGAAAAACGCCAACCATTGTGGAGAGCGGTTTGCCGAACTTTTCCAAGTGATGGCGGCAGATGAGCGGTTGGAGGAAATGGATTTCCGGGAGGTCATTCTGACGGGCTTCAAACTCAATGAAGCGTCGGAAATGCTGGGCAATGCCGCTGCTTCCGGAGAAAAGTGCATCTTGGTGGGCGGCACGGAGGCAACGAAACCCGTGCGGTTCCAAGGGGCGAGGTTCTTGGACAAACTGGTGTTCTGCGATTTTGCCTGTGCCGAGTCAGTGGACTTTGACGAAGCTGTATTCAAGGATGTCGTTGTGGTGGAGCGCTGCCAGTTTCAGGCGTACCTGTCGTTCATTGGCGGCTGTCGTTTTGATCAGAACTTCGTCATGGAGCAGTGCGAGTGCGAGGAGGTTGTCAGTTTCAACGAAGCGGTTTTCATGCACCAGTTGCACGTCACAGATGTGCGTTTCGGGAACGGTGCCATCTTCGAGGAGGCGAGACAAATTGCAGATGACCTGATTTGCCAGTTCACGAATGTCCAGTTCGACTGCTACACCTCCTTTTCCAATGGCGGCTTCAATTCTTCCATCACCTTCGACACTTGTCGTTTTGGGGCGGAGACCCATTTCGAGAACACGGTTTTTCGGAAGCGGCTGCAAATCGGAGAACCACTGGTGGAAGAAAAAATCTTCTTCTTGGGCACCCGCCCCGGCGTGAAGTTGTTCGAGAACGCCGTGGACGTCGAACTGGCTGAGGACAGCTTTGGTGCAGCCGGTCAAATCATTTTCCAGAACGCCAACCTGTTCAATTTCAACCCAGCGTTCAAGGAGAAGTTGCGGACTTTAGAACTGAACCACCAAGTCGAAATCCGGGAAGGCTGCATGCTCTACCGAACTTCCATCGAGCGGGTGTTCGACTACTCGCAGTTGGGACAGTATTTGGCGGAAGACCTTGCACGGGTATTTGCACGCTTTTTTGAAACGAAGTACCTGCGTTCCCTAAAGGTGGATGTGTTGCGTGACCTGACAGCGGAAAAGATTCGGGTCATTTTTCACACCGATGAGTCCATGAGCATTGCCGAATTTGAAGCCTTGTTGCAGGACGCTCAGATAGAGATGCTTGCATTGATGGCGTCACCACCTAAGCAAGCAGGTACTGTAATGACCGACCATTTGCTGCAATTGACCAATATCTTGCAGCGGTTGGCTGTGGCGCAATCGCTGCCCTTGTTGGAGCAGTTCTTTGCCCAAAGGGATGGGGATGCCATTGAAAGGGTACGGGAATTACTCAACGTGACAATTCATGTACACTTGAAAAATGCCATAATAAATAGCCAAATAGATGCTGGCGGCAACTTCTTCATCGGCGACTCCACACACTAACATCAAATCACTTCACCATCAAAACAAAAAGACTTATGCTCGAAGCTGCAAAAAAGTACGTCCTGTCCCTTCTTCTCGAAAATGAAGAAGTCAAAAACTTCCCTAAGGATTTCACCACTGCCGCTGTGCAGTGGATTCGCTCCTGGTTCCTGAAAGACGACCCGTCGGCGGAGGTTGTCGTCAATCTATCTGGCAATGAAGAGGCTAAGACTAAAATCATTGAAGCCAAGCTGCCCCAGTTGTTGGAAGACCCTCGATTCGTTGAGGAGTTGAAATCCAAGCTCGGCGAATATGAACAACGAATAAATCGTGTAAAAAACCTGGTGGATGAGAAATCCGAGATAGATGCTGGAGGGAGCGTTACGATTGGTGATAAGGGGAAAGCTCAGGCCGATGACGGATACACCCAGAAAAACATCGTCAAGGGTAAGGTCAAGGCGGGCAAGGATGTCCATATCGGTGATACCCATTATCGTGCGGGAGATAATTTCAACATTGTTAATAACTACTTCCAACATCCATCTGCAGGCGTCGCTATGCCCGTTACCGCACTTGCCAGTTTGAAAGAGGAACTGCGTAAGCTGGTTGCCAAAGGGAACAGCGGCGCAGCTATTGCACAGCTTATGGACCTGAGCGGACAAACGGAAGATTTCCAGAACACAGCTATCCACCTTTCCGGCAGATGGTCGGAACTTACCCGTCAAAGAAACAATAGCACTCTAAGTGTTGCAGATGCAACACTTGAAAGGGCTAGGATTGATGTAGCAGTGTTGGAATTGATAAAAGAACTACCGGGATGAGTTAACATACACAACAAATCCGTAGGGACAGCCAACGACAGAGCAAGAATATCTACTCGTTTAAAAGTTTTAAAGCTGGGTTTTATGTCCATGGAAGCCCCCTACCCCCCACACCTAAAACACTCCAAAAACTGCGAAGCTGTTTGCCCGGTATAAGGATTCGTGGGAGGGCATGAAAGGCATTTGTAGGTGAGGAATACCTCAGGGCAAATCATGTTGTCCGAACTATTCAGCCACCAATAATCGTATTGCGCCGTATAGACGGAATCCAATACATAGCTATCCAACTTCTTCAAGGAGACTGGCTGGTCTTGAACAAGGCTGGTTGAAATACTAGCCCGCTTGAGCTTGATGTTCAACCTGACTTCATAATCGCTCATGTCAATCTTAGCCAGCCTTTCCATCGTTTTCGGGTCAAGGTGGAAACGCATGATGGGGTCACAGATTTCCTGAGTGCCGTTAAAGGTAATTTCCCTGTCGTATCCATCCAAAACGATGAAACCTCCCTTGTAATCCGGGTCCAGCGGATTGCTGTCCAGCTCAAAATCAAGGGACTTAAGGCACGAGGAGGCAAGGAATACCACCGAAAGCAATGCAAATAAAGTCTTCATGTCTTCAGAAATTTAAGGTTAAACCAACGCCATCCAAGCCTAAACTCACACCCGAAAGCTCTAAGGGGCGCTGAGGCGTTGGCAGGACAGGCCTCTCCACGGATTTCATAAAATTATACCCTTTCCAAGAAAAGTAACAGGCCCCTACCGATAACCCACCAAGTGCACACAAGGTTACCTTGCCGTTCTTGGACCTTTTCTTCGACTCGGCAAACCTGCGCTCGTAATCAATGATCTGTGCCGTGGAGGAGGTGTGCTCATACTTTTCCTTCCATTCGAAGG
This sequence comes from uncultured Saprospiraceae bacterium, assembly GCA_964442355.1. GTDB lineage: Bacteria > Bacteroidota > Bacteroidia > Chitinophagales > Saprospiraceae > UBA6168. The sequence continues at coordinate 59,110 of CAYTZS010000005.1, forward strand.
CTTCCTTTTGGTAACGCCTGGCCCTGATCCAAGCGATGGTGCTGCCTGCCACCAGCAGCCCCGTGCTGGCGTACGGCACTACTTTTTTTCTGATGACCAGATGGTTGTAGTCTGAAAGGGCCTGGCGGTAGTCCTGCACCTCCTTGCTGATGGCAAGCTTTTCCCTGATGGTGATGGTTTCATTGGGCACTACCACAATGGTCTTCTTGATAGTTTCATAATAAGGCGCCCAAAGCGTAAGCTCATAAGTGCCAGCTGGCAATACCAGTTTTGTTTGGTGCTGCACAAGCGTATCACCTATCTTGGCGATTGTGGCGCCGATGGGTGGCTTGGTCAAGAGCACAACAGTTCCACTTTCTTGTGCCGAAGAAGAAAAGACAATCGATAGCAAAATAGCGAGTACGGCGAGTTGGTTTCTCATGTGGATTTTGTTTGCGCTAATATCCAAAATACTTCTATAATTCTGCTCAGATAGGAGATGAATTTCTTATCTCCGAAGGCCCACCTCACCTCAGACAACGTACTACCACCATTGAGCGGTTTGTTTCTCAATGCGCCATTAAGGCAACCAAACTTCTATTTGCCCCTGTGGAGCTTGGGAGTTAAGGTGTCGATTATAGATGACCATTAAATCAGTTTTGAAGTTATCATGAACATAATTTTGAAGTTCTTCCGCCTTGTCTCTGTCTTCGTCGTGGAAATATTTTATACAAGGGGAATAATCCATGTTAACCAATTCGACGCTTGGAACAGTATAACCATTTTTTTTCAGACTGCCCCTAATGTTTTTGGCTAAATCTTCGTCTTGACCGTACTGGATGAAAATAGTGTACAGCAATTTTTTTGACTGTTTTATAGTGTTTTCCAATTGTGTAGGACTTGCTGATTTGGCTTTTGGAATAGCAGCTTCGGAAGACAATGAATCTAACATATTTGTAAAATTTTTAAAAGATTCTTTTTGCGCTACTACAACCTCAATTTGTTTTTCAGTAGCCATGCGAGCTTTGTTAGCTTCTTGATATTTCATAACAGCAATCAAGCCAAATGCAAGGGCAAACACACTCAGCACAATAGCAAGCCGAGTGCGCCACCGGGCACGAGCGGCATTTTTTTCAGCTTCATTCCGAAGTTGTTGTTCTTTTTCTGCTATTTGGCGTGCTTCCGTGAGTTCATACTCTCTTTTTCGTTCTTTCTCTTCTGCCTCCATTTTGCTTTCATAAAGTTTTCGTTTGTTTTTCGATTTTAAGATGGGAGCTATCAAAGCATCATGACTTAGCTCATAGGTATAGCCGCCCTGAAGACTCGGCTCTGCCCGCAAAAGGTGACTATTAACTAATTTGCTTAGTGTTTCCGGGGCTATGGAGTATACTTTGAAGATTAGTCCTTCATAAAGGGAAAGTCGGCGCTCTTCTTCTTCATAAATTAAACCTTCCTCTATTAACCTTCTTACTGGCAACTGCTCATCGGCAGAGAATTGATTCAATTGGTCTTCATAAAAATTGCTGAGTATGGCTGCAAAATCCCCCATTTCATCTGGACTTATTGTACCACCTCCCTTATAAATGGCTATTCGTTCTGCGTGATTACAGAGCATTTGTAACTGAAAAGGTTCGTAACCGCCCTGCCAGTCTCCCAAGAATTCCAACATGGCTTGAATAGTTGTTTCTTCAAATTCAAAGGTCGGCGAGTTGAAATTCTCACCAGTCAAACGGGCGGGTTGCGTGATTGCCTCTCTTGCTTGTTGCATACTAAGGGGCTTCAATTCATAAGTTTGTTCCAATAGTCCAGGCAAGAATCCACTCAGCAGGCTTAACCGATCTGAACGAATGGCGAACAGAACCTTTACGGCGAGTGGTTTGCATAGCAATTCCAATTCTTCATCGTTAAGGGATTCCTTGCCTAGAGTGAAATCGCTCTGTAGGGCATCCCCGACTTCTTTGGGCAAGGTAATGTTTTGAGTGTCGGATAGCTGTTGTCTCAATTCAGCTACCATCTGAGGCGGGTATGTGAAAATCTCCTCCGCTTCGTCTATGGAGAGGAGGATGGCTTGGCTTTCCCGGTTTTCCAATTGGATTTTTTTTAGGGCAACCCACAAGGAGTTGTTTCCAGGAGGAAAACGGGCAAGCAAAGGTGGAAGCTCCTGCGTACCGCTCAATTGCCTTATATTCATAAGAATGGAAAAGATGGGGGTTGCCAACTCATTGCCATTCCAAGCACCAAGGCGGAGTTTTACTACTAATACATGCCGCTGCCTGATAATGGGAAAAACGCCTGCCTCCAGAAGTGATGTCTTGCCCATTCCGGATTTACCGTACAATACTGCCAACCGCTCTACTGCGAGCTTTGTCAAAAGGTCGTTTACTTCCCTACTTCTTGCAAAAAAAAGCTGTTGCTCGCCCTCCTGAAAGGGGCGGATGCCAGGGTAGCGATGATGGTATACGGGTTTCATGTTAATTTTAGCATTTGCCTGATTTGGTAACAGCCTACTATGAAAGTAAAGGAGTCTGTCGAATCAATTTGAGCAGTGTCGCCTTGGTTTTATTTTTTGAGAGGTTATAAGATTCATAACTTTCCAATCCCCTGGTGAGCTGGCTCTCGGTTGCTCTATACCTTGAAAGCAACTGTAAAACGTCATTTTCAAGGTAAATCATTCCTTGTTTCTGAGCAAATGAGCGAAGTTTTTCCAGCGCTAAGTCAATTTCGTCATTTGCCAGGTGCTCCTTTAAGGTCTTGAGAAGTGAGGTTTCTGAATTTGGACTGGCACTTACATCTTCCCGATTGAAATATGCTGTGAGCTCTTCCAAAAACTGCGTTTCCTCCATGTCAATAAAATCAAGGTTAAATATGCTTTTGAAGCGGATTTCATAATCCTGTTGAAAAGCCTCCGACTTACCAATTGTATATTTGATAGCTTTCGAATTCCCCAACAACTTCCAAAACAGCGGACGGAGGTACCATTTGCCAAAATCCACTCCGAGAATGAGAAACACTTCTGCTCTAAATATTTTCTCCCTGACATCGAGCGGGATGCCTTGGTCGGAAGTCAACCAGTGAAGGTAATCGAAAGCGTCCTCATTGTCGAGAATAAGGGACTCTCTATCTTCGATGCTGCCGAGCATATCAAATAGCACCGTTTCATGGCTGCCTGAGATGACAGACTGCAAGCGATGCCTGCTTTTGTTGAATATCTCGTAGTTAAAAGGAACGGCTTCATCTTGGAGTGCCCTTTTGAGCAGGAGGTCAGGGCTGATGGATAAAATTACCGGGGAAGGAAGGCGGGCAATCAGGCGATAGGGCAAGGTAGGTTCAAGGTCTTGATAGAATTTGTGAATCAGAAAGGAAACTTTAACTCCTTCGCTTGGACTGTAAAACTGGAACAACTCATCGTCATCGAAAAATAGCGCCCTGAATTTTTGTACATCTTCCACGCCAAGGTATTGCTTCAATTTTTGAGATATTGTTTTCCCTTTGCTGTCTTTGTACAAGTTGGGGCCGGTCAGGATGATGCAATCCCGGTTCAACAGTGCATCTCGGATGATGTCCCAGTCTCCCGCTGTGAATTGGCGCTTGTGCTTTGCCGCCCCTTTTTCCTTTTCTTTCAGAATGGGGGAAACAAGTGCGTCGTGGCTAATTTCATACGAACTGCCTGTCGGCATCTTCTCTACCCGAATTAGCTTGGTTTCTACTAACTGGTCAAGAAGGGATTGCGTCACGCCCTTTTCCTCGAGTAGAATAGCACAATCGTACCGTACCCTCCGCCCGTTGTGAATGAGTTTATTTTGGAGGAGGCGGTGCGCTGCCCTTCCCTCCTCGTGCGTAATCAAACCTTTTTCTCTGAGGGCATTGATGCTGTTGACATAAAAATCATTCAAGATTCTTTCGATACCTGGCTTACCGCCAAGCAGTTCTTCTTTTGCCACCAATTCCTTCTCTCCTGCATTTTGCATGGCAAGAATCTGTTTTTCCACATGTTGGCACAGAACCTGGAGTTGGAAAGGCTCGATTTCTCCTTCGCTATTTTTCAGGTTACCAACCATATCGGCTATTATCTGGTCAGAATAGGTGAATGGAGCTGTTTCGAATTTTTCATTGTCCTCCATCCCGGCCGGAATAATGATAGCTTGTTTTGCCTGTTCAATATCAAGGGGGTCCAACTGGAATCTAGTGGAATAAATACCCGGGATGGTCTTCGACATTTCCTGGAGCAGAAAGAGTTTGTCCGAGCGAATGATAAACAACATTTTGAGCTTTACCGGCTTGTGCCACTCCATATATTCCCTCGTTCGTTCCTCCATTTTGGTTTTAAGGTATTTTGTGTCCACCCGCTCCGGTATTTTTCCTTCAATTAGGTAGTACAACTCTTTGAAAAAGCTTTTGCGATGCGAATCCGGATGTGCAAAAAGTTCTTCGAACTGGTCAAAAATCAGCAGTGGGGTTTTGATTTCTTCAAAATAGTTCAGCTCTCTGGATTTGAGGAGCTCCCACACCCCGCTGTGCTTGTCGGCGTATTTCTTCCATGCGGGCTGGTACGCAATCTTTTCAATTTCTTGTTTGAGTTTGTCAAGGGGTGGATTGGCAATTTCCTGGAAGCGGAATATCAGCGGCTTTACATTACTCAGCATGGGCATCAACCCGGCTTTCAGGAGTGAGGTTTTGCCGATACCCGAACGGGCAAACATCACCACTACCGGATTGACGTTCACTAAGTTGAGCAGGTCTTCCGCCTCTTTTTTCCTGCCGTGAAAAATTTCCCGTTCATACTCCTCGAAAGAACGGGTACCGGGGTAGCGGCTGGGCAGTTTGGATTCTATTGTTTCAGGATTCATTGGATGATGTCATTTAATTCATCATAGATGACTTTGAATGCGTAGTCGCCGCCCCAAGAGGGGTCTTCCAATGGTTTGTTTTCTTTTGGCATAATGGTCAACCTGCCAAATTCGGAATCTTCCCATGGATAGGCTCGGGCGAGTACCGGAATGACCTCCCTTCCGACCTGTCCACCGGGGGCATCAGCAACGATGTTTTGTGCGAATATGCGCTCGATGGTGCTGGTTTCACCTTCCGCAGCAGCCATGTAATCAGCGCTTATCAGGGGCACTATGTATTGGCTACGCTCCAATTGCGTTTGGATTTGATGCTGTAGTTGACCGCCGTCGTTCATGCCCCGGTGCCATATTTTGATGCGTTTATTCTGTTCGAGTAGCTTTAGCTGTTTTTCTAATTTGGTGACAAAGGGCTGCTCATTATCGTGAAAGGAAAGGTAGAGTTGACGACGGACTCCAGTGTTGCCATTTTGTGCATCTGCTTGATTTGCTTCTTCCAATTTTTGATGCAATTGCCGGACGAACCCTTCCACTTGGTCTTCGACAAAAGTGAATTTGAAACGACTTGCATAAAACTCCGCTGTCCTGCGCTGCAGTTCAGGCACAAGTGGATAGCGGGGCGAATAGGTTTTAGGGTCATCCGGCAAGTTCAGCCCATCCAACAACATGCGAAACTGCCAGCGCTCGAAATTGAAACCTAAAAAGAGGTAAGTCATTTTCTCTTGCTTTGCTTGCCCTTCTTGCTGAGATTTTACGTCCTTGTACCCGCTCACACGGCTAAGGACTTTTGGCGGGATTTCCGGCGATTTTTTTAGTACCTTCTTTACGAAAGTTATCTGTTGTGCCTCGGTAAGTATCAAGGAGTTCCTCTCGCCAATGCGTCCGACCAAATTATAGACCAACGGATTGTTTTTTGAAATTTCCCGGATGTCTGGTGCCTCGCCTCCATTGAAGTTGTACCATGCAAAACGGACATTGTCTGCAAACGCACGATGCAGGTAAGTGTCAGGAAAAGTATTGATAATCAATGGAAACCGAACTGGCAACCCTGCTAATTGGCAATAAACTGGTGGCACTTCCGCATTGGTATGCCGTTCGATAAACTGGTTTGCTTCAAACTGTAGGTCAGACTCGTCCAATTGTTTCATATCCAGGTACCTCTGGGAGATATATTCGAGGTCTGACTGATAATTTATGTCATACTTTACATTGTTGACCTGCAAAACGGTTTTGGCGAGGTGCAATGCCAATTGCTCATAAATGGGCTTCCAGGCTTGGGTGTTTCTTTCACCTACTGCTAAGCTGATGTTTTTTTCTTCCCCTTCTTCAAAATACACTTCCCTCATCACAGCCATCATCGGACCAAGAAGCAGTATGCAGCGCTCGTCGAGTATGCTGTTTACCAGATTTTTCCATTGCAAAGGGTCGAGTTGTCTGCGTTCCATGTGAATGTCATTTTGGGTTAGGCGTTACGCCAATTATCGTAGTATCCTTTGATTTTGTTGTAAATATCCAAATAGGCAGCATTGACAGTTTCACCTTTTGAGGGGAATGCAGTGGCATATTTATGCCTCGTTGGCAAGGTAGCAAATTTTGACAAAATTGTGCCTTCAATCGGCGTTCCTTCCATCAACACTGGTACAATTTTCTTGCTCAACATAAAAGCCTTATCTGCCCATTCTATCGTGTGAACCAGAAACATGGGTGTCACCAAAGCAATTATGAAATCTGCACTGTTTAGCTTTTCATTTATCACATCCTCTTTGATGCCTGTACCGATATCCAGGTGCATGTCGAAAATCTCAAGTTTCTTTTCCTTGGTTAATGCGGCAAAATAGGTTTTTAATTTCTCTGCGTAAGTAGCAGCCTCTTCGTCATCATACATCCAGAATAACTTGCACGGATTCTGCAAATCAGGCCCAGGAGGGGTAGGGTCAGGAATTGGAGTTGGCGGGTCAACCTTACTTTCATTTTTGCCTAAGAAATCAAGGATGGACTTAAAAAGAACACCCCTGTTTAAGTCTTCGTTGTTCATGGAGGCATGGTGTAGGGCAACTACTTTCCAATCGTTGTTGAAAACGGGAGAGCCGCTGGAACCCCGCATTGTATCGGTAGTATAAAGAACATAGTTGTCTTCAACCCTATCCGCAAAATTGCCTTCAATCGAAACTTGCATAACCTCCCCGTTCGGATGCTGGAGGATGGGCAGTGGGTCGCCGGATTTTAGAGTCGCATTTTTTTCTATGACCAGAAATCCCCTTTTTATTAATGGGTCGTCTTGGTTGTCAATGACTTTCACCCTAGCAAAATCAAGCGATTCATCGCCTTTCCAAGTTTGTGCATCCAAGTAGTAAATGGAAGGCTGACGCTGCTCATTCAGGTAATTGAACTCCACCCTAGCATACTTGGCATCCTCTACACCCGATAGGACGTGATGGTTTGTAAAGAGGAGCCCACCATCAGTCAGGAAACCTGTTCCACTCCATGTATCTTCATTGGTTTTTTTCACTACAATGCGACAAACGCTTTTGGATGCTTCGACCATTTTCGCAAACCATTCCACTCGGGTCAGGGTGTTTTTGCCGATGATTCTTTCTAGTTCAGCTTCATTACTGATAACCAAAGGGCTTTCATCAGGGTTGGGTTTTATTGGCTGTTGCTCAGCCCCGCTCTTCATAATTTGCGATGCAATTTCCAAAGCGGCGCTTTCGAGCCTATTTCTTTCCAAATTATACTCATCAGGTGAAAGAACTCCTTTACGTTTATCCGTTTCGTTCCGATTCCATCGGCTTAGGAGCAAGATAAGTTCTGTTTCCCTTAAAAAAGGCAAATCCAACTCCGTAAAAAGGTTTAAGGCATCTTCAAATCTTCCTTCCGCAATCAGTTTTTTAAAATGTTTAAATCGTTCTTGATGGTTCATCTTGTTTTGATATTATGGAATGTGCTATATCGCAGTTGCACCGAAATCGAAGCGTAGCGCCAATCTAGTGGGTGCCATGCCAATCTTAAATACGACTATGTTCTTCGCTAAAAGGGTCATCAGTCGACTGTAAAAACCCTCCGGCGTTAGAGGGTTCTCTTGTTAAAATTGAAAAGTCGTCTTTGTGTTGTGTTTGTTCTTACGTGAATGAAAGCTATTGTCTTTGCAAATTTACTTATGGCACGAGCTTGTCTTTCAGATTCGAGTTTTGCCTTTATTAAGGCAGCAACACTGCTAGGCAGCAAAATATGAAGTTCTATTGAATTTCTGCACTATTGACCTGATAAGCAAACTTTTAATAAGAAGTTTAAGCTGCTCGGTGCATTAAGTGCTCAACGGCCTCTCGCCTCTATCCATGTTGAACTCACTTTTGGTGGGCAACCATTTTCAGGACAAGCAGATTGATTTGTTCTTTCATACTTGGCAGTTAAAGCAGCTCGTGCTAGTTTATTTCTCTCGTTTGATATTTAGTGTGATTCTTCCCCAGTTGTTCCAAAATCTGAAATCATTTACGAAGCAAATTAACTCCCCCGTGAATGGTGGCGAATAGTTTGAATGCTTGGTTCCAATAACAAAGGTATCTGTCTCAACAGCCCCTAAAAGTTTGAACCAATTTTCTTTAGGGAAAGGCAAATTATGCTCCTTACTTTTCAAAACGCTAGGACTTGGAAACCCGTCAGCATTAGTTTTCTTCACAAGGTCAATCCAGTAGTCGGTAGTATCAACGCTAAAACTGTACAAGCCACCAGCTTCGAGTTCAATTCCGCTATGATTGCAATCCCTTGAACGAACCTTAATATTAACTTTTTGGCCTACTGCCAAGTTGGTGAGATTCGATTTGCTAGGTTTCAAACAAACTGAAAAATGGGAATTCCCCAAAGCCATCATGCATGATATCGCAAGGAGCAAGGGCAAATACCCAAGTTTCAGTTTGAAAAGGCTGAATAAAGTCATGTATTATTTCTGAAGCATTCCCTCCATTTTGGCTTTTAGCGATTCAGAAGCCATAGGAGAATTCACAATCGCATCCGCCAAATCCTTGTCGCTTTTCAAAGAGATGGAAGAATCTAAGTCCTCGTCCTCGATTGCGTTTTCAACTTGTGCCGCCACGTTCTTGTCGGAATATACCAGTTGCTGGATTTCCGTCTCGTACATCGCCATTTTAGCCTCCTCTTTCCTGTCGTCGCCTGTGTACCTGTAGCCAAAAAGAACCTGAAGCCAAGGAAAACGCAGCTTGTCCACTGGAGTCATGTTTGCAACCCGTACTGGCCGAACTTCCAATGCAGCTTCTGCATCAAGGATGCCATTACCAAAGAATCTTCTTTCGGCTGGTCTGGCAGATGAAAAGAGCGCATGACGCACTGCCTCTACTCTTTGCCAAGGCAGAAAGTCTCTTATCTCGTCCTGGTATTTTTGAAGCCAGAGCGATGCTGCGGCTGCAATTTGTGGGGTAACCGAAGAGGTTCCTCCTCCGGTTCTTCTGAAAGAGTTAGTACCAATGACGTCATCGAGTGTAGAAAGATTTGCCCATGCAAGGTTTGGTGAATATGCAGCAAGTCCATATTTCATTACTTCGTCAGGACCAAAATTGCCCTGCATTTTAAAACGAAGCTGGCTCAAATCCTCCCGGTAGTATGGTTCATCGTACTTGGTGATACCATGAGCAGAAACGACTCTTTTAAAACACGCCGGAAAAACGGTTTGTAGGACGGGAAGGCCAGCAAAGTTATTGCCTGCTGCTGTGACGATAAATACACCACGTTCATAGGCTTTATTGACCAATTCTGCTGCAACCTTATTAATCATTCCGCCCATTGACATTGTAACTACTTGGCAGTCATTATCTGCAGCGTATTTCAAGCCTTTCGCAAAGCCACTCAAATTTTTCTTGATGACATGAGCAACTGTGTTGGCGATTCTGATTGGAATCACTTCAGCAAAGGGAGCCCCGCCATAATAGCCATCAAATACGACCTCTCCGGTAGTAGGGTTCAAAAATTTCACTTTACTGCCTGCGAGTATTGTTATCGTCCCAGTGCCATGGCCTGGTTGCTTGATAAACCCACTATCAGCATTGTCATGTGCTAGGTTGGGATTGGAGTCGCCTTTCACAAAACTGTGTTGTAAGTTTTCCAAAATGAACATGGGCTTCGCCACATGCCTTGGGTCAAAACCTGAGTCCAAATGTCCAATTCGGATTCTTCTGCCTTCACCGGGGTCTTGGGTGCGTATAGGCAGGTTCAACATCCGATTCTTTGCCAAATGCCATGCGGGTTCATCATCCCCAACATTCCCCCAAAATGTGATGTACTCGTTGTCAAGGTAGCAAACAAGTGGGTCATTAGGCGCAGTAGGAGGAGGAGGAGAGACAGGATAGGAATCTTGTGAACTAAATTCTGAAGCAACTTCCAAATCTGGTTCTACATAGTCAAATCCATTTTCCCAATTGTCCTGTAGTGCTTTGTGCGCAAGATCCCATGGTTTCATTCCCGCATCTCCTTTTGGTTTTGCGACAAACCATTGTTTTTCTTCAGAAGTTTTCAAGAAATCTGATCTTTCAAGGGTTACCTCCCCGAACAGTGGTTCCAAATCGAAACCCTCAAATCTTTTACGTGTAGATTCGAGTGAACTCGACTTTCGATTTCCTGTGATTTCGACCATAAGGTCAGTGTTGTTTGCCATAATTAATTGTTTAGGTGTATAAATAAAATATAAAAAGCTTATAAAAGGTCTTCAATATTATCTGGCAGATCCTGAGTAAGATTCACATTTAGCCAGTCGGCCTGCTCCAGTTCAGAGCCGTAGTCGTTCAGAATAGAAAAGACATTACCACGATGGTCTTGTGCATCGTTTCATAATAAGGCGCCCATAGCATAAGCTCATAAGTTCCTGCTGGCAACACCAGTCTGGTCTGGCGCTGCACGAGCGTGTCACCTATCTTGGCGATGGTGGTACCGATGGGTGGCTTGGTCAAGAGTACAACGTTTCCAGTTTCTTGTGCCGAAGCAGAAAAGACAATCGATAGTAGAATAGCGAGTACGGCGAGTTGGTTTCTCATATGGATTTTGTTTGCGCTAATATCCATAAAAACCTTGTAATTCCGCTCATCAAGAGATGATTTCTTATCCTAGCAGAATGGCCCCGCTTGCTAGCCCTGTGCTTCCAATTGAAAAATGGTGGTCGGTCGAAATGTGCTGATTGAAGGGCTTGGGTTGAAGTTTACGGCGGCCAGAGGCCGCAACCCAAGCCCGTGTGATAGCACAGCTATCAACGAGCAGTGACGTTTTTCAATTGAAATAATAGGTATTGTGCCAGCGGGGTTTTATTTCAATGAACTTTGTGAGCTTCGCTGGCTGGTATTGGTCTACTAGCTGCCAATAATACGCAAAGCTAAAGAATGCTACAAACGGGAATTGAATTTATCAACCACTCGTTCCTAGGGGAAAGCATCAACCAAAACCCGTCAATGGGACACAACTAGTGATAAGCGGCACAGTTTTCAACTTAGGTGGCCAGTGATTGTGCCAACGGAGTGAATTTATTTAGTTTTTAACTGGGGTTTTGGTAGGATACTTTGAGGGTGCAAGTAATTTTTATTTGTGCTTACATACTTGACACAACAGGGTGAACTTGCAGATAGCTAATTAGATTCAACACTTCAATTGGAGTCTCATTTTTGCCATTTGATATAATTGTAAAAATATCATTAGTATTATTTCTAAAATAAATGCGGTATTGATTTGTATCTGAAGCGCCAAAATCATACTGCTTATTCAATTGTTTGGTTTTTATTTTCCCAATCAGCATGAATACGTAACTCAAATATCTACAATTTGGACTTGTCATATTGTCTTTGCATAATGAAAAATCATTTTTTGAAATTTCTATTGAATCTACAAGAACGCTATCACTATTTATAGTTGCCATTGAAACGGATTCAATATTGATTGATAAAAGCTCCTCCATTTCCGATTCTCGTTTAAAAAAAAGTTCACAATTATTTTTTTTTAATAATAATACACTGTCAATAATTTGAAATTCAATCGTACCCATTCCATCAATTTTAATCCCGCTTTTTGTAAGCTTATATGGTTTGTCAAAAGGTAAAAAATTTTGAATAGAATCCTTATTATTGAAATTAATCAACCTATTATTCTCAAGGTAAATTTTTTGGCCGTATAACCGGAATGGATAAATAATAGGTTTTAAGTTTAGAAAATTCACATCACAATTTGAAGACGATATTAATTCCCATCCTCCGGTGATATTTACAGTGCCAAGGTGACACCTAAAGCAGGTAAAAGATATCAATAAAACAATGCTCAAACAAAATAATCTGATTAAAAAATTCATACATTCGCTATACCAAATAGTTGAGCTTGAGAATCTGT
>CAYTZS010000006.1:0-59167 GCA_964442355.1 uncultured Saprospiraceae bacterium
CAATGTCGAAATGTGTCAAAATTGCAGCTTAAGTTAATCCAAACCTCACGTTAAACCAGTATATTGAAGCAACAAAAAAGGTGGCCGAGTCTTCTTCAAGACTCGGCCACCTTTTTTGTTTTTGTCAGCGCAAACAATTGGCAATCAAATTATTGCGAACTGTTTTCTTCGAAAAAACTGCCTTTCACTCCAGCAGCGCCGGCTCCATGAATGCATAGTTCAGCATGTCGAAAGTGGTGACGATGCCCACTAGCTTTTTCTCACGGTCCACGACGGGCACGGCGTGAAAAAGGTTCTCACGGAAGTACCCGGCGGCAATGTCCACCGTGTCGTAAGGTTGTAAGGTGGCTAACTGCCTAGTCATCACCTCGCTCGCCAATAGGGAGCGCAGGATGGCCTTGTTGTACTCCTCGCTTTTTGTGGTTTTGAAAAGCGTGAAGCCGTGGAGTACCTTCAGGTAGTCGGACTTGGAGATGATGCCCACCACCCGGCTGTCGTTGTCAATGACGGGCACGTGGTGGATGTTGTGCATCTTGAAGATTTCATCAACCCGCTGCATGGTATCGTCTGGATGGACGAAGAAAACGTCACGGGTCATGATGCTGGCGATGGTGGTGGTTCGGTCAAGCATGATTGTGCGTTTTATAAGCTGCGAGTTTCAAGTCCCAAGTTTCGAGCTGGGGTTGACCCCCAAAACACTAAGGCAGTTGATTGACCGCAACTTGTGTTTTTGAAATACGGGTTTTGGGTAAAAACCACCTCTACTGCTCCTCGAACGCTTCTACTTCCATCTCCTCGCCAACTGGTGAGGCGAAGCAGTAGGCGAGCAAGTCGTGGGAGGTGATGATGCCCACCAACTGACCGTCGTCAACGATGGGCAGCGCATGAAACTTATTGGCCAAGAAAATATCCGCTGCCAGACCGATACTGTCGTCCGGAGTGAGTTGGAGCGGGTACTTGGTCATGATGTCCTCGGCCGCTAAGTGCTGAAAGTGCGACCTTGCGCTCGTAGCCTTGGAGGTTTCTACGGAAAGCACATAGGCCACCTTAAAGAAATCCTCTCGGCTGATGATGCCGACCAGCTCGCCGCCGCTGCCAGCTACCGGCAAGTGGTGGAAGGAGTTCTTGGAGAACATTTCCCGCACTTGGGTCAAATTGGCGGTCGGTAGCACAGTCACGGGGTTGGTCGTCATGACTTCTTTAACGGAGATATTCGGGTTCATTTTTTAAGTTTTTTGATTAGTACGAATGCGAGAAAAAAAAACCGGAGACCAACTTGCGGCCGGCCTCCGGGATACACCTCTCACATTGAAGAATGAGCTTTTTGCTGAGTGGTCAAGAAATCTTGACCACTTTTGCCGGTTCTTCTTTCTCAACTTTTACTTTAGGCACGTTAATTTTCAGAATGCCGTCGTTGTACGTAGCTTTAATCCCTTCTGCTTTCACGTTTTCGGGTAGCCAGAAAGAACGAGTGAAAGCCTGATAATTGAACTCTTTACGAGTGTAGTTATCTTCTTTCTCCTCTTTCTCGGTCTTGACCTCTGCACTGATAACTAAGCATCCTTCTTTAATCTCAATCTTGAAGTCGTCTTTTTTCATGCCTGGTGCGGCCACTTCGAGGCCGAAGGCATCCTTCGTTTCGATGACGTTGACGGAGGGGGTCGTCATTTCAAAAGTAGGCAACCACCGTTTGTCAAAGAAATCATCGTCTTTGAAGAAGTTTGCTGCCCATTTTGGCATATCAAGAGCAGGAAACATCTCATTCCGGTTTCTCCATTTAACCAGTGACATAATAAACCTCCTTTTATATCGAGCTTTGAGTCGGGCAATTGGGCAGGCGCAACGGCCATCCAACGTCGAGCTTTCGGGGCTAAATCCACAGGGGAGTCATTGGATAACCTTTGTACTGCCCCCTCGCCCTTCTCTTAACCCAGTTTTTAATCTCTTTTGATTATGTCACAAATCTAGGGCGGCTGTCGCCGAGCGGAAATGACAACCGTCACCCAACACATTGACTTATTTCAAAATCATTTCAAAATCAAGTATCTCAACGGCCCCAGCCGAGTACTTTAACTCGGTTGATGATTGTTTGTAAATTCGCAAACACTTGAAAGTCAAACGCTTGCGCTTTCGACTTTAGGCGATTTCGATTTTGTGTACCTTTTTGTCAGTCTCTTGATTATCGTCAAAAAAACTGATGCGGAGGACACCATTTTCGTAATTGGCCTCAATCTGGTCGTCAGAAAGGTCATCGGTAAGATGAAACTTGCGCTTGAAGGAATCCATTGAGAATTCCTCCATCATGTATTCCACGTTTGCTGCTTCTACGTGTTTCTCCCGCTGGCCTTTTACGGTCAGCACCCTTCCCCTAATCGTTACCTCCAAGTCTTCCTTGGCGAATCCCGGCACGGCAACGTCCACTACCAGCTTTTTCTCATGTCTTGCGACATTGGCAGCTGGCATTTCGTGCCTTGGGAAGGCAAAAGAAGAGTGCCCCATAAAATGGCTGTGGTCAATCAGCGGCTTGTAGCCCTCGCCCATCCAGTCGAATGCGCGGTTCCGAATATTTGGTCTCCATGACATGAGTGAAAGGATTGAAATCCTCGGTGGCTGGTGGCCGCCAGCGAACTTACCAAATAGCCGCTACCAGATTGGCCGAAGACATTGTTTAATAACACGAAATTGCAGTTATTTCAGCCGCTTCGCATTGCCTTACATCAGCCCTGCCCGATGATTTTTATCACTTCACGGCACAAATTTCAATTGGCTTCGAAAAACGTTTTCACGTAAGCAACTTTCTCATTCTCGGTCATCTTGTCTGCGGTCAGCACGGCCATTAGGTCGGAGTTGAAATGGCTTGGATGCGCCTTGATGGCGCTCAACAAATGATCCTTCGCTTCGCCTGGCCCGAAGATGACTACTTCATCGGCTTCTTTGACGTTCTCAAGGATTTCATCATAATATTCCCGCTCCTCGTTGCGCCGACGGTTCTCCAGCGTCTTTTCCGAAACGCCTGTTGCCGTGCCTCCACGCAAGCCACCGCTTGGAGAGCCACCTTTGGCTTTTCCTTTGTGACTGCCGGAGTCTATTTTTCGGAAGTTGACCAAATCGCCATCTACCAGCTCAATGAAGTTGGCCTCTTTGGAATCGAGCCAGATGCCTGTTTGCTTTTTCATGACATATTGCTTTTGATGAATAACAAAGCTACGCCTGTCATTTGCCAATACCGATGAGCGAGGTTATCCCGAACTACTGATTTTTGTCAAAAAATTAGGTGAGGGGCTACTCGTCAATTTTCGTCAACGAATCCTTGTAAACATCCCTCAATCGGATGGTATCACCCTGTTCGGTTACCACCTTCAGGTTGTAGCGCACGACGACCTTCGTGCCAATTGGTGCGTGGTAGTAAATGCGCCAGGCATCGGCCTCCTTCGTGCCGATGCAGCCGTTGGAGTAGGCTTTCCCAACGGATTTTGGGTTGGAAGTTGGGTGAATAAGCTGCCCGGTTCGCCGCCCGTTCAGTTCTGGTTCCATCCACGGAATGAGCGGCATCCTCGTCTTTTTCTTGTCGTCCCGTTCGGTGATGTTGAACATTCGTCCGTCCGTGGGGTCTCTGAAAAATGGGTCTTTCGAGTGGCGTACGATGGTGCCTGTGCCTGTCTTGGTGCGCAGGTCGGTCACCCGGTCGGTGGCGAGCAGGTAGCGCTTTCGGTTCTGCCCCACCCGCACAGGGAAGGTGTAGATGGTATCCCCATTTTCAACGATGCGCAATTTGAATTCCGGGATATTGATGTCCAGCACGGTGCTGTCCATTTTGGCTTGCAGCGCCCGTGCCTCGGTTTCGTTGGGGATAAAAAGCGTGTCGCCCTCCCGCATCACCACCAGCAGGCGATTGTCGAAGTTGAAAATGCCCCGCTCCTTGAGGCGGTAGTAGTCCGTATTTTCCAGACTGTCTATCAGCCACGGGTTTGCACGCACCAGCAGGTGCTCAGACACCGGGTAGGGAGCCAGGGTGTCGTAGCGCCGCACGAGCGTGTCCAGAAAGTCAAAAAGACAACCGATGGTGACGTCGTAAGTAAGCACGACGGTGTCAAAAGGCGGTGGTGGAGGAGTTGGAAGCAGTGTGTCCTGTGCAGCTGCAATGGGTTCAGTTTCAATTTGGGCTGGTGTTTCGGCCTTGTTTTGGCAAGAAAAAAAGGCTAATAACAATAGGCCGATTGCCAGTGCTTCAATGCCATTCTGAGGTGTATTTTTCATAATTCAAGCTGTAATAAAATTGCCGGGCGAACTTTGCATCGCCCGGCAATTTATTGCAATCCAGCTTATTTCACCACTACAAATCGCTTGCCTCCGGCCCTTCTACCGGGCTGCATGGCAAAGAGGTAGTAAAGGCCGTCCCGGAAGTCCGTCACGTCAATGCGGTACGGGAACGGGGCGTCCGGTGCGATTTTTTGCGACCAGATTACCCGCCCGAAGGCATCGTTGATGTTCCACTGCATCTCGCCTTCCGGCGCCTCCGTCAGTTGGACGAAAACCTCCGTTGTGGCGGGATTCGGGAAGATGGTGTAGTCAATCGGCACGTCGAAGGAGACCACCCGCACGGGGCTGTACACCTCGTCGCCGTTCCCGAACAGAACGAGCATCCGGTAGTAGTTGAAGCCGTCTTTGGGTTGCTCGTCACGCACCTGCACCACCTGCGAATTGTCGGCGATGGCCTTGCCCTGCAAGGTTTCCAGCACCTCGTAATCGTTGCCGTCCAACGATTTTTCCACTTCGATTTGCACGACTGGTTCCGCAAAATGGTAGGCACCAGCGAGGTTCACCCACGTCTTTTCGGGCACTGCTTCGAAGGATAGATTGGCGGCCCGGTTGTCCGTATCGTCACCGTTGAGCATGTCCACGATGTTCACCGTGTAGTCCTCGATTTCACCAAAGGCCAGCGTCTCGCAAGGCGTTGCGAAGCCTCCACGCTTCATCGTGACCCGCATTCGGGTGGGGCCGTTGAGGGCGTTGGCGGGCAACTTGAAGGTGCCGCTGACGGAGGCGGTTGCCGTACCATTTGCAGGTGCGGTGAGCACTTTCGTGAGCACAGCCTCTGCGGGGTTTTGGAAAATACCGTCGTGGTTCAGGTCAACCCACACCGTCCAGTATTCGTCCCAAGTGAAGTAGCTGAAGCTGGTGGTTAGCGTCATCTGGTAGTCCACGCCCTTTTGTAGGGTGGTACTGAGGGCGGTGAAGTTGCTGTACTGGCTCTTGCCGGAAGTGTTGTCCAGCGTGTTCAGTTTTACCCTCGAAATCCAGTCCTCCCACGGGAAGTTGCTGGTGCTCGTGCAGTAGTCGGCGGGAGCTGTACAAGGCGCAATTTGGCCGTCTGCACCAATTTGCATCAGCTTCAGTTGTGAATCGCCGACGTCACGAATGCCCAAGAATGCCCCACCTGGCACGGCCCGGAAAGTTCTGAAAAGCCCATCGTCTGGCTCACGGAAGCTTCGGGTCCAGAGGGTGTCGAGGTTGCTGTCCAAGCGGATGATGACGGCCTCGTAAGCGTTTTGTCCAATGTACATCCACCTCCTAAAGCTGGTGATGTAACCTCCGTCAGTGCCACGGGCGATTGGTCCAACCCCCCAAACGGCACTTACGGCTGTTCCCGGAGGCACGGCTGGTGCGAGTTGAGGCAAGGGTTTTTCGAACAATTCGCCGCCGTTGGCATCAATTTTTGCCAAATACCCTTGATTGGCTACGCCCCCACTATAAATCCCTGGGAAATAGGAAGTGACCAAAGTACTGCCATCTGGCATCTCTGCGACCCCCTTTACCTCCACGGTAAGGCCTGGGTCGTAGGTCCATTTCAGGTCGCCAAACTGCCAACCTACTTTGAGCAAAAGCGACTCCGTAAAACTGGAAATAGGCGAAGGTCTTTCGACCAAGATATACGTGTTTTGGTTGTACCCTTGAAAAATGCGGGCCTTAAGGTCGGGGTAGTCAGTCGTTGTGGCGGTGAAATCATTCCGCATGATTTGGTTGCCGTTGTAGTCGGCCCGGATGTAAAAGACCTTGTGGAAATTAGCAGGGTAGCTGCCTGCCACAAAGACGCCAGTTAGCAAAATATCGCCGTTGATGGCTTCGCCGATGGATATTTCACCCAGCGACAACGCATCGTAAACTTGGAATTGTCTCACCCAAAGCACCGTCCCGGATTTGTTGATTTTCTTCAGGTAGATGATGTTGGGCACCCCAGCGGTGGCGCACAGGAAGTTCTCGTCGGAAAGCGGCGTGACTTTTTCGTCGAGGGTAAAATTCTCTGTTCCGGTCACGAGGCCATCACTCCCAACGGTCTGGTTTCGGAAGGTAGAGACATTGTCCGTCGCATCGTATTTGTTCATTTTGAAGACATGATGGCCGTTGATGGATGCCGCTCCGTAGGCAGCGAAGCCGTCTTTGCTGACGGTGGTTTCAAAGCCGCAAACCTCGTCTGGCCCTGCCGAAACATTGATTTGGGCACTTGTAGCCAGCACGTTGTTGCTTTCGTTGAGCTCAAAAATGACACCCGTGACGTCCGCTTTCAAGATGAGGTAATATGAGCCTACAGCCTGTTCGGCGGGTACGGTAATGCCACCCAAGACACTTGGAATGGTGCCCGGCGGGGTATTGCCGGTGTTGATGTAGCCAGTGAGTAAGTCGTTGTTGCTCAACTGGTTGTCGGTGCTTAGGTAGGCAGCGATGATGTACTCACCCGTGGCAGTGGTGTTGCCCGTGTTCTTCAGGTCAAAATTGAACCAAACGACAGCGCCCGGCGTGGTGCTGGTGCTTTGCAGCGTCAGGTTTGCCATCGAAATATCGGGCTGCTTCGTGCCTGGGCTCCCGCAGTCGGGGTTCAGCGCCCAGTTTGACCCCAAGAAGAGGACGGTCGTGTCGCCTGTTTGCACAATGTGGTTGAAATCAATCAATGTAGGCCGTTTCTCGAAATACGTTCCGTCCGCCTTTTTCAAACTGATGGTAAACGGTGAGATAATCTGCTGGGATACGACGATTTGGTAATGGGCCGTCAACGTGTCACCAAACAGGTTGGAGCTGTAAGACTCCCTGTAATAGCTGCCCATGTAAGATACAATACCTGACTCGGAGGTCTTCGTCGTTTTAATTGACATTGTCTCGAAGTCGTACAGCATACTGGTCGTGCCAGCAGACGAGCTTTTGATGGACGGGAAGCTGTATTTGTATCGAATCGAATAATACCCGCAAGGTGTTGGTTGCCAGCTCAGCAACTCGGTAAGCTGGATGCCTCCAGATGCAATCTGTTGAAGCTGGGGGGTATATTTTGCGAAGTTGTAAGAATAAATCGTATTGAAGTAGGTGTTGGCGGTGACAAAAACCGCTACCACTTCGCCATTGCTGGTTTTCACAAAACCCTTCAATTTGTCAAAGTTCAAATTGTTGTGGAACTCCGAAACCCGCACGTAGAACTGGTAATTCAGGTTGTTGTCGGTTTTGATGAATACCAATGAATCCGCCGCCACGTTGCCTTGATTGTACTGCCGCTGGAACCCGCCCAAAATGAAGGTTCCATCGTTGAGTTCCACTGCTGCTTCGATGGTCGGGAACTGGCTCAGCACGTTCGCCGGGATTGCCTTTTGCCACGCAATACTGCCGTTGGCGAGCTTGCGGACGACCGTGTTGTTTTGAACCAAAGTGCTGTCTTCCAACACAACTGGCATCGAAGTTTGCCCCAAAATCTCGCCGTCCTTGTTCACGGTGTAACGGGTTTGTGCGCCCTGGTTGGTGGCGTAGAGATAGTATTGCCCGGCCACAGGAGCTTCTCCGTGGCAAAGGATTGCACCGGGAATGTCTTTTTTGCAAGCGCCCTGCGCTGCGATGTTGACGGAATAGTCCTCGATTTCACCAAATGCGATGTTCTCGCAAGGTGAGGCAAAAGCGCCCCGCTTCATGATGACCCGCATTCGGGTTACGCCAGGCAAGGTGACGATTGGAACATTGAAACTGGTATTGACACTTTGCGTGGGCAGTCCATCAGGGCCTTTTGGCATGATGGTGCTAGAAACCAACTCTCCAAAATCGTCGAAATCGCCATCTCGGTTGTAGTCAATCCAGATGCGCCAGTATTCCTCAAAACCGAAGTAGGAAAACCCACCCGTCAGTTTCACGGTGTTGTTCCCTTGCGCAAGGTTGAAGTTGAAAGTTGAGGAGAAATCACTGTACGGGCTTTTGCCGCTTGTTTTTACCTGCGTGCCTATTTGTACGGCTGCAATCCAGTCCTCCCACGGGAAACTGGAGTAGGCGTTGCAATAGCTGACAGGGCCGCCCCCACCCGTGACCTCAAAGGCCACCGACACGGTGTTGTTACTCTCGTTCGACTCTTGAATCACATTGACGTTGTCGGCCACACAAATAAGGAAATAATTGCCAGCCGAAGTGCCTGCCGGGATGGTGATGGAGGCTGGCACGATGGTGTTGTAGTTGACGGGCGTGTTGCCAGTGGGCACGGTGCCGGCCAGCACGTCGTTGGTGCTCCAGGTGTTGTCTGTGGAAAGGTAAGCACCGATGATGTAGTTGCTCCCAGTGGTTGCAGTGCCGATGTTGTTCAGTTTGTAGGTGAAATTGACCACCGACCCCGCCGTACCCGATGCGGGAGCAGACAAATTGGTGAGCGTCAGGTCAGGTAGGTTACCGCCTAACGGCGTAATGGTAACGGTGAAAGCGCAGGTAGCGGTGTTATTAGCGGCATCCTTGGCCGTGTAAGTCACCGTGGTCGTGCCAAAAGGAAATGTTTCACCCACTGCATGCGTCCAGGTTAACGTGGGCGTGTCGCAGTTATCAGTGGCAGTAGGCGGTGTCCATGTCATATTCGTGGGTTGGTTCGCAAAAATGGAAATATTGGACGGGCAGCCAACTATCACTGGCGGTGTCACGTCGGGAGAGCAGCCAGAACCGCCTGCGACGTTGCCATCCGAATCTGTGCGCACAACGAGGACGGCCTTTTGGGTAGGATTGGATTGGTCATGGCCATCACCCACATACAGAAATCCTCCATCTGGCATTAAGCGCAAAGCACGAGGGGTAATGTAAAGGTTGTCCTTTTCGTAAATTTTTGACCAAATCAGGTCTCCATTTTGGGTAATTTTTTTCATGGCCAAATCAAACCCAGCTGAATCGTCATAAGTACCAAGCAGCAAGTTCCCATCCGCAGTCCCAATCCAACGGATGTAGCCAGCAGTTTGGATTTCACCGATTTTGTTGCCATTTAAGTCAAACTTGAAAATTCTTGGCGATGCCCCAACGAAGTAGGTATTGCCGATTTGGAGCGTGCCAATGCCATTGCTCGAAATGGCAGCTATTTTTTTCAACCATTGCTGGTTGCCGTTGCCATCCAGTTTCAACACGGCAATGCTGTCCGGCGGCGCTTGGAATGCCACCAGTACGCCACCGTCTGCAGTCTGCGTCACGTTCTGAAGGTGCGAATTGCCGACCGGGAAACTGTAGTTGAATGTTTTTTGCCAAAGCAATGCCCCGCCACTTGAAATCTTCAACAGCTTGACCTGGGTGCCCATGTACAGCACATTGATGACGTAAAAATCACCCGTCGAAGATTGGTAAACCTTGCCCGTGTAAGGCGTAGGTGTCAGTCCGAGCCATTCGGTCGTGTTGTCGTTTTTTATTTTTACCCTGAAAAAATTGGCTCCTTCCCACATGCCCACATAGAGGCCCTCGTTTCCTGTTCCAGGAAAAAGGTTGTTGTTATAGGCCGTGTAGGAAGAAATGTTGACGGCAGGACCCTCCATATCGCCTGATTGGTTCAGCTTTATGGCCTCCAAGGCGAAAGGCCAAGCCTGCCCTTTGCCGGTGCCTATCAAAGCATTTCCGTCGTTCAAGGCTGCGGCGTCCCAAGCATAAAATGTTTGATCTGGCGGTGGAGCGGGCAGTGTTTTGATATAGGTCTGCGCTGAAACGAGTAGGGAAAAGAAGAGGAAAAAGGCCGTTAATAGCCCTATTGATTGAGGAAGTTTATTCGGTTTCATGTTATTCAGGTTTTTGAAGATAGGAGAAAAAGCGGGCTTCCGCAGAATGATGCTGGAAGCCCGCTTCACAAGTAATCACCTCGTAATCACAAACCGCTTGCCCATTGCCCTTCTGCCGAGCTGCTGCGCAAACAGGTAGTACATTCCGTCCCGGAAGTCTGTCACGTCAATGCGGTACGGGAACTGGGCGTCCGGGGCGATTTTTTGCGACCAGACCACCCGCCCGTAGGCATCGTTGATGTTCCATTGCATCTCGCCTTCCGGCGCTTCCGCCAGTTGAATGAAAACCTCCGACGTGGCTGGGTTCGGGAAGATGGTGTAGTCCATCGGCTCGTCGTAGGAGACCACCCGCACGGGGCTGTACACCTCGTCGCCGTTCCCGAACAGAACGAGCATCCGGTAGTAGTTGAAGCCGTCTTTGGGTTGCTCGTCACGCACCTGCACCACCTGCGAATTGTCGGCGATGGCCTTGCCCTGCAAGGTTTCCAGCACCTCATAATCGTTGCCGTCCAACGATTTTTCCACTTCGATTTGAACGACTGGCTCTACAAAATGGTAGGCTCCAGCGAGGTTCACCCAAGTCTTTTCGGGCACGGCCTCAAAGGAGAGGCTGGTGGCCCGGTTGTCGGTGTCGTCGCCCGTCAGCGAGTTGGTGATATTCACGGTGTAATCTTCCACCTCGCCAAAAGGCAAGGTTTCACAGGCACTGGCGTAGCTGCCCCGTTTCATCGAAACCCGCATCCGGGTAGTTCCAAGCAATGCGCCTGTGGGGATATTGATGCTGCCCGTCACGCTGGCGGTCGCCGTGCCTGCGGCAGGAGCGGTGAGCACCCGCTGCTGCACTAACTCGTCGGGGGTAGAGAAGACGCCGTCGTGGTTGAAGTCAATCCAGACCCGCCAGTATTCGTCCCAAGTGAAGTAGCTGTACCCGGTGGTCAATGTCACCGTGTAGCTTTGACCTTTTTGCAGGTTGGTATTCAGTGCGGTGAAATCGCTGTACATGCTCTTGCCGGAGGTGTTGTCCAACGTGTTCAGTTTTATCCTCGATATCCAATCTTCCCAAGGGAAGTTTGAATAGGAATTGCAATAGTTGACTGGGCCTCCGCCACTTGTAACCTGAAAGGCAGCCGATACGGTATTGTTATTTTCGTTCGACTCATTTATCACGTTGCCATTGTCAACCACACAAATCAAGTAGTAGTTACCCGGTTGCATACCCGCAGGCACTGTGATGGCGGCAGGAACCGTTGTGTTGAAATTTACTGGAGTGTTGCCGGTGGGCACCGTCCCCGCCAGCACGTCGTTCTGACTCCAGACATCGTCGGTGGACAGGTATTCCCCGATGACGTAGCTGCCCGAAGCAGTGATATTGCCGATATTGTTCAGCTTGAAAGTGAAATTCACAACTGAACCTACTGTGCCAGAAGCGGGTGCCACTAAGTTGGTGAGCGTCAGGTCGGGCAGGTTCTGCATGATTTGGTTCACCGTCACCATGAAGGAACAGGTGGATGTATTGTTCGCTACGTCCTTGGCAGTGTAGGTCACGGTCGTGGTGCCGAATTGGAAAATGGCACCTGGCTGGTGCGTGGTGGTCAGCGTGGGTGTGCTGCAATTGTCGGTAGCGGTCGGTGGTGTCCAGTTGACAGATGTCGGGGCCGCCGAAAGCACCGTAATATTGCCTGGACAACCAGCAATCACAGGTGGCGTCAAGTCGGGCGAGCAGCCTGATGAGCCGCCGATGTTCACGGTGTAGTCTTCCACCTCACCAAAAGGCAGCGTCTCACAAGCTGTTGCTAAAGCGCCCCGTTTCATCGAAACCCTCATGCGGGTCGGGCCTGTCAAGGCGCTCGTCGGTACGTTGATGCTGCCTGTCACACTTGAAGTCGGCGTACCTGAGGTCGGGGCTGATACCATCCATTGCTGTACTATTTCGTCGGGCGTCGAAAATACGCCATCGTGGTTGTAGTCAATCCACACACGCCAGTATTCGTCCCAGGTGAAATAGCTGAACCCGGTAGTCAAAGTGACACTTGTCGGGATGTTGATGGGCAAGTTGATGGTTTGATTGGTAAAATCACTGTAGATACTCTTGCCGGAAGCATTGCTGAAACTACCGACCTGCACCTTGGCAATCCAGTCCTCCCACGGGAAGTTGGAGGTGCTGGTGCAATAGGTTCCCGGTGTGCCGCCGCCCGATGTGATGTTCAGCATCGGCCCGACGAGGTTGTTGTTTTGGTAGTTCGTTTCGCAGTTGGCGTTCGCCTTCAGCAGCAGGTAGTACGAGCCGGGCACGATGTTTCCAGCTACCTGACCTCCCATGTTAATGGTGACGTTGCCTGCGGCAAATTGGTTGTAATTGACAGTCTGTGAGGCAAACGCAATGTCGTTGCCGTCGCCCATCACATTGTCAGGGGAGAGCACGGCGTCCAACGTCAGCTCGCCCGCTATTTCGCTGAACGGGAAGTTCGCCAAGTCCTTCACCTGCACCGAGAATCCGAAGCTGCCACCAAGCTGGATGCTCGCCGGAGCGCCCGTCAGGTTTTGCAGCACAAAATCAGTCGTGCCGATTCGTTGGTTGGTGATGACGTAAATGTTGTTGGTTTCGTCCGATTCGCTCACGGCGTTGTCGGCGTCCACCTTCACCAAGATGTAGTAAATACCCTGCGGCGTAGCGGCTGGTACGGGCGAGTTGATGTTTATGCCCACCACATTGTTTGCCCCAACACCCGTGTAGTTGAAGGTTTGCCAGAGGATGTCGTCGGCGCTGATTTGGTCGTCTTTTGACAACCAAGCTTTTGCTGTGAATGGCATTGTGATGGCCACCTGCGAGTTGTTCAGCGCCAAGCCGCCGAGGTATCCGTAGGGGACGCCCGGTGCTGTGTAGCAATAATTTGAACCACCGGGAATGACCTCCCATGCCGCTGGCCCTAAGTCGGGCAGCGGTGCGGTGCTGGTGATGTTCACGGTGTAGTCCTCGATTTCGCCGAAGGCGAGCGTCTCGCAGGGCATTGCGTAAGCGCCCCGTTTCATGGTGACCCGCATCCGAGTTGCGCCAGCGAGGGCAGTGGCGGGGATGCTGATGTTGCCCGTCAATGTTGATGTGGCTGTTCCGTTCGCAGGTTTTGGTTTGATGCCCTCGAAAACCGTTTCGCCAGCATCGGTGAAGTCGCCGTCGTGGTTTAGGTCAACCCACACCCGCCAGTATTCGTCCCAAGTGAAATAGCTGAATCCCGTGGTCAGTTCGATGGGCGTGGAGCCAGTGCTCAGGCTGGTGCTCAGGCTGGTGAAGTCGCTGTACGGGCTTTTGCCGGAGGCATTGTCGAGTGTGCCGATTTTGACCTTTGCAACCCAGTCTTCCCACGGGAAGTTGGAGGTGCTGGCGCAATATGACACCACACCGCCGCCCGTGAGGGTCATGTCGTAAAAATGGAACGGCTCGTTCATGGTGACCATGTTGCTGATGCGCCAGTCGTCGGTTTCGTTGCCATTGGCATTGGCCAGCGGCAGCGCCACCAAGTTTACGCCGATGATGTCGCCTGTGGTGTAGGATTGCGAGGTGACTACCGGTGCAGTCGGTGGCGTGTAGGTGTAGCCGAACCCAGGCCCAAGGTTGTGCGGGATGCGCACTTCGGTCGTGTAGGTGCCACCTGCATTGGCGGTAGCCACCTGAGAGCCCGTCACTGCGGCATTTTTCAACCATGCCTGCGCCGCATCGGAGCGGATGACAATCACTGCCGATTCGTAGTAGCTGTCGCCGAGTGCCCCTTCACCAATGCCAGGATAGGTGCCGTCCTCAAAACGAATGGATGAGGAGAAAATGCCGTCTTCGCCACTGCCGTCCATGTACAGGTAGTACTTCATGGGCATGTTGCTCTGGAAGGCGAAGTACAGGTAGGCGTCGTCCCAAGTGGCGGAGGCGCTGAACGTTGCGCCGGATTGCAATGAAAAATTGGGGTTGGAAACCAGCGGTTGCCAGCCCTCGCCAAAGGCCATCGTGCCATTGATGTTGACGGCGGCAGTGGTCTTTTCGAGCGTGGGTCGGAAGTTGGAAATCGGGTAGGGGTCGGTGCCGTCTGGGGTATCGTCGCCGTCGGTGTCGGAGTTGGTTGGGTTGGATCCGCCGTAAATTCCAGCGTAATATTCCTTGGCATCGGTCAGGCCGTCGAGGTCGCTGTCATCGGTGGCGGGGCTGGAGCCAAATCTGGCTTCGTCCATTGGCAGGCGGGCGTCGTTGTTCGCCAGCTTGTCGCCATCACTGTCTGTTACCTCGATGTAGCCATCCCAAAATGGTGCGTAATCGAGGTGATGGTCAAAAAGCCGAAGCACGAGTGCCATGCCGTCGTAGTCTGGGCCAGCATCAAAATTGTCAATGCCCGCTGGCAATGGAAATGCCCACGGGAAGTGGTTGAAAATCATGTCGCCGAAGCCGCTCTGGTTGGCCATCATGTCGAGCGAGTGCCCGAACTCGTGTACGAACACCCAAGCGTCGCCCGTGGTGTAGTGGTTGTTGGGGTTGTAGTACCAAGCAGGCTGGTGGGCCATCGAGCCTGCGGTTTGGCCCAGCCACATGGCCCCACCCCAGAAACCGTAGGTCTGGTACGCTGACACGTGGATGGCGTCGTACTGGTTGTCGAGGATGCCCCGGTCGTGGAGGTCGGTGCCGATGGTGCCGAAGTCGGCCACGCCGTCGTTGTTGGGTGGTGGGTAACCAGCGATTTCCATGAAATGGAACTTGAGGTTGAGCTGGCCCTTCGTGTTGCGGAAGTAAAACTGTCGGGCAAACTCCAGTTCGTCACGGATGTCGTTTGGCTCGTTCGGTCCCATGCCGCCTGTGTAGATGGGTATCAGCAGGTCGAGGCTCGCCACCGTCAGGTAGTTGTTGCTGTTGGTTGCAACGGTGATTTGGTTCGACAGGGCACTCTCGTTGCCCGCTGCGTCGAACGCTGAAATCTTGTAAAAATAGGTGGTAGCAGCGTTTAGGTTATAGTCAGTGTAGTCGGTGTAAGCCCCGATTCGTCTCTCCGGAGCACCAAAACTGTTGCTCACCGTTGAGCGGTAAATATTGTAGCCCACTGGCTGGAAGGCGGTGTACCCGTCCCATTTTAGGTGGACTGTCGTGCGATAACCTGTGCCCGAAAAACCCGTCGGAGCTTGTCCGATGGCAAAGCAGGAAACCAGCAACAACATGTAGAGGGTAAGCCAATGCTTGTTCATAGCGGGAACTTTTAAGGTAAAACAATGAGTAAAGTTCACCCTAAAAATGCTTGTTTTGTTGATGAAAGTCAGCGTTGTAGTATGAATTATGTCAACAGCATCGGGAGGGTCGGAGGCGGCTAAAATGGGCAGTTCAGGTAAGAGCTACCTGATTTCTTTTAGTAGCTCGGCGGCAATATTCATGAAATCACGCTCTGTCACCAGTCCTGCCAGCTTGTTGCCATGTACCACAGGCAGGCAGCCAAGGCGGGTCGTTTTCAGCAGTTCCAGTGCTTCTGTGGTCTTGGTTTGAGGGGTGACGGTGACCAGTTTTTTTTCCATGATTTCACGTACGGGCGTGGCCGCTCCGTCAACGTGGTGGTTGCTGTAGTAGAGCATGACGAGCCTGCAAGTAACGAGGCCAGTGAGTTCACCTGCACTGTTTTCAACAGGTATGTGGCGGATGTTTCGCCAGTACATCATGTTGGCGGCGAGCTGCACGGGGTCGTCTTCCGTCACCGTGAAGAGGTCGGTCTTCATGATTTGCTCGATGGTCCAGTAGCGGTTTTTCCAGCTGCCTGCTTCCGTTTTTTCAGGCAAATCCCAAGTGTGAACTGGCGAGCCTTCCTGCTGCCGACGCGACATGCCAGCGGTGAGCGCAATCAGCGCCTCGTCTTTGTCCACTTCTTTGCCAAGTTTGTTGAAGGCGTCGAGCATCCACTGTGACCCCGTTTTGCCGGTTTTCACCCGCTCCTCGATGATGCCGAGCAGGCGGTCACTGTCTGCTTGGTCAACGGCTGCTTTGGCGAGGCCCTCTCTGGCAATGGGCAATAACTCCTTGATTATCAATTCGTCAGCACGAATTTGTTGGTCGCTGCCGGCCCAGTAGAAATTGGCGCCCAATCCCAACCGGGCGGCGTACATGAAATTCCTTTTGGCCACGTCGAACTCCATGCGCTGGTCAATATTGGCGTACTCCGCCGGCATTCCCTTCATCATTCCGAGCCAGAAGGCCGCGTTGGCGATTTGGTCAACCACGGTAGGCCCGGCGGGCAGTACCCGGTTCTCGATGCGCAGGTGGGGCTTCCCTTCGGTGATGCCGTAGCATACCCGGTTCCAGTTGTAAACCGTTCCATTGTGTACGCACAAATGGTAGAGCTTGGGCACACCGCCGTGGGCGATGATGGCTTGTGCGTTCTCCTCGTGAGTGGATGCGAAAATGGGTTGGTGACGGGTGGCATTTTCCCTGAAAATATCGAGTACGGAGTCCTTTGCCCAACGGGTGCCGAGGTCAACCCTGGCTGCCCGCTGGCGGTATTTGGCAGCCGTGCTTCGCACGTCGGTGGACTGCTGGAAGAGTGCAATTCTCGTTTCTCTCCAGAGCCTTTTGCCCAAAAAAAGCGGGGAGTTGGTGGCACAAGCCAAAAGCGGAGCTGTAACAGCCAGTGCCCAGTTGTAGCTGGTCACAAACTCGTCTGGGGGCAGTTGATAATGTACTTGGAAACTCGTGTTACTGCTCTCGTAAAATGAATTGTCTGCCCTGGAAATCCACTCGTCCTTGCCCTCAATCCTGAACTCGAAGCTGTCGCCACGCAAGGCATGGAGGGCTTCAATCAGGTATTTGTAGCGGGGTAATGGGGTGATGTTTTTGAGTTCAAGGTCGCTCTCATGCAGCGTGGGCAAGATGCCGACCAGCAGTAGGTGGGCGTCCAAGAGGTTGGCAGCTTTTTCGCCTTTGGCCAGCAGCCGCCACAGCGTTCTTTCCAATTGGGAGAGGCAGTCACCTGCAAAAACAATGGGGTCAATGTTGACCTCCATGTTGAACTGGGCAAATTCGGTGGTAAATCGGTCGTCGTTGATAGCTTCCAGCAGTTTCATCAACACAGGGGCGGCTTTCCAGTCCATCCCAACCAAGGAAATCTCCTGCTCGGCCCCGATGCGCTGCACTTCTGACTCGAACATTCCCTTTTCGAGCATGATTTCCATGGCCTTCAAATCGTGCAGCAAGTGGGCCGTCGCTTTCATTCGGAGGTTTTTGTCCTTGATGATAGCCACCTTTTCCGCTCCCATGTTGCTCAATTTATGAGGTGGGGGCCCTTGGGGGTTAAGTAGCATCCAACGCCAACAACTTCAGTGCAAACTGCGCACTGCCCTAGCTTCAACGAGCCAAAGATGGGCAAATCTAAAAGCCATTCTGGGTGACGAACGGCACGTGTTTAGGTGAGAATTGTCAGCCTGCTACGCAAACTTCTCCAGAACCCCTTTCAGCTGTGGCCCCGAAATCATGCCGACGTGCCGCCATGCCTCTTTGCCTTTTTTGAAGAGAACGAAGGTTGGCACACCTTGAACACCCATGCTCCCGGCAAACGCTTGGTTGCGGTCAATGTCCACCTTTACGATGGTGGCATTGTCTCCCAATTGCTTTTTTACGTCTTCGAGCACAGGAGCCATCATGCGGCAGGGGCCGCACCAGCTGGCGGTGAAGTCAATCAACACGGGTTTTTCGCCTTGTAGCAATTCTTTGAAGCTTACTTTATTTTCCATGTCAGAAGATGATGTTGTACTGTGAGCCCTATCCGGCTGGTTATTTGAAAAAGAGCGCCCACGAAGGCGCTCTGTCAAATTATTTAATCACCCGAAATATGAATCTCATTATGTTCATTCACACGACAAAAGAACACCTATTCAGCGCCGAAGTTGGTGATATAACTCACTTATCCGCATGACGTTGCTCATTAAAAACTCATCAATAAATGCGTCAATTTTGGATTGTCAAAAGTCATTTTTCACATAAATAATATAGCCATGACACTGCAAGAAGAATTAATGGACATTGGCAAAGAACGCCTCACCCAGATGAAAGTCTTGCTGGACGAACTGCAAGTTCAAATGGCACTTGGCAAATCGGAAGCCAAGGACATATTTGACCGTGAGCGCAAGAATTTCATGCAATTCGTGAGCGAAGAAAAAAACGTTTTACGCCGCTCGGGCGAGTCGGCCGGTAAGCACCGTCAGACGATGCTGGAAAAAGTCGAAGCGCTGCAAGTATGCTTGGCCAAAGTTGCGAGCGAGAACAAGCGGCAGTACGACGTGCAGAAACGGGAGACGCTTCATGCCATTTACAGTCTGGAACTTGCCATGAAGGAAGCTTACGGCGACGTTGGCATGGCGCTTCAAGGCAAGATGGATACATTCAAGGCCAAGCTCGACAACTTCCGTATCAAGCTGGCGCTTGGCGAGTTTGAAGCAGAGGCTGAGGTGGAAGCACTGAAACCCGAGCTGGTGGAAGCTGTAGTGGACATCAGCGAAAGGCTTAAAAAAGAAACAGGTGCAGGCGAAAAAATTGATTCCTTTGCAAACGAGATTTCAACTTCGTTTGATCACATGAAGAAAGCTTTTTCGAACTTGCTTTCATAGAACGATGGCTTTGGGTTTTTGACAATAGACATTAGATTCGGCCTTGTGCCATCTAGTGTCTATTGTCTAAAATCGAGGGCCTGAATTATCCACCTCTCATGTCGGCCAACAATGCACATAAGCCAACCCTCATCGGGCGCTATGAAACGGTCATAGGCGTACTGGTCAAATATGGCTTTGCCGATGTGGCCACGCATCCGCCTTTCAGCCGTTTCGTCCCAAAATGGAAAAAGCTCATACCCAAGCACGATGGTGTGCCCGTTACCGAGTTCACCCGCTACGAGCGGATCCGAATGGTCTGCGAAGAGCTCGGCACTACCTTCATCAAGTTTGCTCAAATTGCCAGCAACCGCCCCGACATCTTGCCGGATGAGCTGGTGGAGGAATTGCAAAAATTCCAGGATCATGCTTTGCCAGTGCCAGTAGAGGATGTTCAGGACACGCTGCGTCAGGAATTGGGCGACAAGCTGGACAAGTCCTTCGAAAGCATTGATTTTCACCCCATTGCTTCTGCCTCGATGGCGCAAGTACACCGGGCAAAATTGCTCGGTGGCCAAGAAGTGGTGCTGAAGGTTCAACGTCCCGGTATCGGCGACACCGTGGAGTTGGACATCCAGATACTCAAGAGTTTGGCGAGGTTACTAGAGCATCGCTTCCCGCAATTTGACGCTTACCAGCCGATGGAACTGGTGAAAATGTTCGAGACCAGCATTCAAAAAGAGCTGGATTTCACCTTGGAGGCTGCCAATATGCGGCGCTTCGACGAGCAGTTCAAGGGTAACCCTGAAATCTATGTGCCTTCACTCTACCCTGAACTCTGCACCGAAAAGGTGCTGTGCATGGAGTACATTGACGGCATCAAATGTACCGACATGGCGGCCCTTGAGCGAATTGGCATGACGGGCCCACAACTGGCCTTCAAGGGCATCAACCTCTACTTCGAGCAGGTGTTCGACCACGGCTTTTTCCATGCCGACCCGCACCCTGGCAACATCTTCGTGTTGCGCGACCAGCGGGTTTGTTTCATTGACTACGGTATGATGGGTGCAGTGATGGAGACTGACCGGGAGCTACTGGCTGACCTGCTGCTGGCGGTACACGACAAGGATGTGGATGGTCTTAAGCATGCCCTGCTCCAGTTCTCTTGGGATGAATCGACAATCAATCAATCCAACCTAGAGTACGACATCGGGGAGTTCTTCCAAAACTACTCGAATATTGGCTTGGAGGAAATTGATTCCAACGAAGTGATGGCCGCCCTCAACTCGCTGTTTTTTGACTACAAAATACGTGTGCCCTCCAACCTGTTGCTTCTCCTGAAAGCACTCGTCATCATCGAGGGCGTCGGCCTCATGCTCGACCCCCGCTACAATATCATCGAGAACATCCACCCCTTCGTATCGAGGCTTTTACGCAGGAAGTTTAGCCCAGCGAAGCTTTCAAAGCGGATGGTCAAGACCCTCGGCGAACTGTCCAAGCTGGCCACCTCGCTGCCGGAGGACATGGAAGATGTCATTGATAAAATCAAAAAAGGAAAGCTTCATATCGAGTTTGAGCACCGTGGGTTGGAGCCGCTCGACAATGCAGTGGACGTGGCCTCGAAGCGCATCTCGTTTGCGCTAGTCCTGGGGGCAATCATACTGGGGTCTTCGTTGCTGGTACTCGCCGACATACCGCCCCATATTAAAAATGTGCCAGCAATCGGTGTTTTTGGTTTCGTCTTAGCGGGGCTGTTTGGCTTCCGTTGGTTGATTTCGATTTGGAAACAAGGCAAATTTTAAGGTATTCGACCAAAACAGGCGTTGAACACGATTTTTCATCCGCTCACAATTGCTATTGCTGTCAATTATCCTCAAATTTAGGCGGCAGATTCCTTCCTTTTTTTTTTCACCTAAATCAGCACATCATGAAAGCAGCGTTACTAGTGACCGGAGCCATCTCCTTAGCGGCTTTAGCGGGTTGTGACTTATTTGACGATTCTCCCTGCGGGGTTCGGGAAACGTACGATTTGTACCTGCTCGGCAGTTCTATCGTGGACTCGACGACGGGCGTGTACTATTCCTACTTGGACGGCGGCGATAGGGTATTCCAGTGGAGCAATATCGTCGAAAACGCCTGCGCCCAAGAGCATGTGAAGATGGAAGCTCGGGTTGCCTTGCTGGATGAAACCACAACCGGCATCAGTGCAAGGGGAGGTGCGAGCTGGTTGTTCTTGTTCGAGGAAAAATTTGTCATGACCAAAAACGGTAGCGATATCAAGGGCAAAGGCGAGGCTGGTTTGAAGCAGGCATTCGGTGAAGACCCTGCTTGGTTCGTACCTAGCCTTGAGGTCTTTTTTCCAACTAAAGGAAATTACAGTGCCGACACGGCTTTCCTAAAACAGAACGTCATCTCGGTGGAAATGATGGCGAAGTACAGGAGGCATTGAATTTTCACACCAAAGTAGCGTAACCACAAATGCCAACTTGTTTTCAAGCAGGGAGAATGAGCACGGGCGTTTTGGATTTTTTTACCACGTCTTCCCACACGCTGCCAAAGAGCGATTCAAAAATCTTTCCGTGGTTTGTCGAGCCCAAAATGAGAAGGTCGGCTTTCACGTCGCCAGCTTCTTCCACCAACGAACTGGCGGTTTCGCCTTGAACCAGCAGCGCTTCTGCTTTTAGCCCCTTCTCCTCCAAGCCTTTTGCCAATAGTTGGAGGTCGCGGTGCTCTTGCCGTAGCTCTCCGGCCCGGCTGTCCCGAATGTATTGCGGCCCAACTTCGTAGCCCACAAAGTCGGGAGGTGGCGCAGCGACATGCACGAGCCATATTTTTGCGTCGAATTTCTCTGCAAAAGAAGCAGCCGTTTCGAGCAATTTATTGGTGAGGTTCAGAAAATCAATGGCGACCAATATGTTTTTCATGTGCTCAAAGATTTGCCCTCAGCGGGTCATGTAGGCAGCCCTTCCAGTTTCTTCTTGTTCAAGATGCGGATGGCACCGTCCTTGATGTCTATCAGGCCATCTTCCTTGAACTCGGTGAGGGTGCGGATGACGCTCTCCTTCGCCGTTCCGACGATGTGGGCGAGGTCTTCCCGCAGTATTTGGATGTCTTCTTTGCCTTCCTTCGAGTAACGGTCGTGGAGCAGTAGCACGGCTTCTGCTACCCGCTTTCGCACGGAGTTGTAGGCGAGTTGCAGGAGTTGGGCTTCTTTTTCAGCAACGTTGTCGGCCAGCATCTTGATGAGTCGGCTGGCCACGTCGCGGTTGGCGTAGAGCAGCTTGAGGAAGTCTTCCTTCGGAATGAGGCTGACCGTTGTGTCTTCGAGCGCAGCAGCCGAGAAGCTGTACTGCTCATTTTTGATGAGTGCCGTGTAGCCGATAAATTCCCCGGCGTTGCGGATGTTGATGATGTACTCCTTGCCAATATCGTTGGTCTTGTAGATTTTGACCTGCCCTTTGCTGATAAAGTACATGTATCGGGGCGTATCGCCTTCTTCGAAGAGGGTGTCCCGTTTTTTGTAATCTTTGATGCGCTTGTCCAGCGATAGTTTCCGAAGTTCCTCGTAGCCCTTTGCTTCATTGATGAAACTGAGCAACCCCTCTTCCGTACGGTTGAACTTGCGCAGCCGTTCGCTTTTTTTCAGGCGGGTTTCCACTACGGCCAATAGTTCGTCTTTGTAGAACGGCTTGGTGACGTAGTCGTCGGCACCGAGGTTCATACCCCTGCGGAAGTCGTCTTTCTCAGTTTTGGCGGTGAGGAAGACGAAGGGGATGTCCGAAGTGTCGGGCCGGTGGCTCAGGATGTTGAGCACGCCGAAGCCGTCAAGCTTGGGCATCATCACGTCGCAGAGAATGAGGTCTGGGCGCTCGCGGGTAGCCAGTTCGACCCCAACGGTGCCATCTTCGGCGGCAAGTACCTGATAGCCAGATATTTCGAGTATTTCTTGGAGGTTTTCTCTAACTTCCAAATTGTCTTCAATGACGAGGATTTTCTTCATTTTGTTCTGATTTTAACTTTGGGTAAGTGGAATGTTTATCATAAAAACGGTTCCATGACCAGGTTTGCTTTTGAATGAAATGCTGCCGCCCATCAGGTTGAGGTATCTCCGTACGATGTTCAATCCTAGGCCGGTGCCCTGAATGTTTTCTACGTTGTGCGCCCGGAAGAACCGCTCGAACAGGTGAGGTTGATCCTCCTCCGGTATACCGATGCCTTGGTCTGCCACTTCGAGGTGAAGGCAATGGTCGGCTACTCGCATCCTGCAATAAATCGACTTGCCGGCATCGGAGTACTTGCTGGCGTTTGACACGAGGTTGTAAACGATGTTTTTCAGTATTTTTTTGTCCAAAACCACCTCTTCGTCGCAGTTCACATGTTCCATTTTGACCTCCTGTCCGGGTTTGAGTAGGCCAAGCATCTCGTCCACGGCCTCTTCGCAAAACTCCTGTAACTTGAAGGCTACGGCTTGCGCCTGAACTTTGTTCTCTTCCAGTTTGCTCAGCGAAAGGAAGTCGTTGAGGATGCCAGTGAGCGTGCCTACTGCCGATTTGATGCGCTTGATGTGCCTGCTGC
This sequence comes from uncultured Saprospiraceae bacterium, assembly GCA_964442355.1. Classification (GTDB taxonomy): domain Bacteria; phylum Bacteroidota; class Bacteroidia; order Chitinophagales; family Saprospiraceae; genus UBA6168. The sequence goes on from CAYTZS010000006.1 coordinate 23,199, forward strand.
GCTTTTCTTGATGCTCCGTGCCGCCCGTATAGGATTCGGCCAGGTCAGCCGACGACAGCACCGTGCTCAACGGGGTACGGAACTCGTGCGATGCCATGGAGACAAAACGGGATTTCAGTTCGTTGAGTTGCTTTTCTTTTTCCAGTGCTTTGAGCAAGTCTTCCTCACTTTTACGCAGTGCAGCCTCAGCGGCACGTCGCTCTTCGGCCTCCAGCCGCAGCTGTTGGTTGAGGCTCAACAGCCGATTGATGGCTTCCGAAAGTTCTTCGGTGCGCTGGGCTACTTTTTGCTCCAAGCGCTCGTTTTGGCGCTCCAAGTCCTCGTTCAGCTTGCTGATTTCAGCTTGAGCGATTTTCATAGCCGTGAGGTCGTGTATAATACCAGTGAAAATGCGTCGCCCATTTAGCATGGTTTCGCTCACTGCCAACCGAAGGGGGAACTCCGTTCCATCCTTGCGCAGCCCCGTCACTTCCCGTCCGACGCCAATGATATGCGCCTCCCTCGTTTCGATATAGCGATGGAGATAACCATCATGTTCTTGTCTGTAAGGCATGGGCATAAGCATTGAAATATTGTTGCCCAACACTTCCGAGGCGTCGTAGCCAAAAAGTTTTTCAGCAGCTGGATTCATGCTCTCTACGATGCCACGTTCGTTGATTGTAAAAATAGCGTCAATGGCTGTCTTGAAAATTGCTTCCAAGTACACGGCCATATCCTCCCCCTTGTAATGTGGCAACTGACTCTTCAATACTAAGGTGTTTTATTTAAATCCTGATTTTCAATATGTTATCAACATGTTGAAGACCTAAATCGCTGCAAAGTAGCGAAGATGCCTATATCGTCCAAATGCAATTTATCACGCAAGTGGAGTGACAAAAGTCATCGCGCACCGCTGGCATCGGCTGCAACTTTGCCTCGAAAGACAACCTATCACAGCGACGAGAATGCAGCCTGGATTTTTAAGCAAAATAGTTCAGCCGCATTTTCGGAGTAAAAAAGAATGAAAAATGAACGTCCTAGCACCAATCTCCACAATCATGACGTCCAAGCTGCTCACCGTCAGCCCGGACGACAGCCTGATGGTCGTAAAAGAGATTTTCGACCAGCACAAAATTCACCACATACCCGTTGTTCGCTACAAGCACATCGAGGGTATCGTTAGCAAAACGGACTTTCTCCACTTCCTCAGGGGCTTCAAGAGCAACGAGATGGACAAGTTCATTGACGAAACCCGCCTGCGCTCTTGGAAGGCCGAGGAAATCATGACCAAGGGCCTTGCCAAAGTGGAAAGCACTGACCCCATCCGCACGGCGTTGGAGGTGTTCCTCGTCAATCGTTTCCATGCGATTCCAGTTGTTGACAACGACGAACTGGTGGGCATCGTGACGACGTTTGACATCATCAAGGCCATTGAAAATGAGCCGATTCCACTCGAAAATTACAAGAAGGCGCAATCCCTTTAAACGCTTTTTTCGACACATGAATACTATTCAAATCCTTGGCATTGAAGGCAGCGCCCAGACCCGTCAGCTGCGTACCAACCTGCTCGAAGCCCTTGGCGCTTTGGGTATGAAGGCTGTTGTCCAAGACGTGTCGGGAATGGAGCAACTGATGAAGTACCGCATCAATGGCATACCTGCCTTGGTGGTGGATGGCACGGTCGTGTTGCAAAAAATAGTGCCGCCTGCCGAGGATTTGAAGATTCTTTTAAATGCCTTTGTAGAAGGTTCTTACAAACAATTCGCCATGAAAAACATCCTCGTCCCAACCGACTTTTCTCAGGCTGCAAAAGGTGCATTCCAGTTTGCACTTGACCTCGCCGAGCTTCAAGGCGGCAAGGTGAAGGCCATAAATGTCTATCACCCAGAGTTTGACCAGGAAACCAAGTGGCTAGACAGCAGCTTCTTGGATGGCGTTAGCTTCGCCAAAGACCGCCTGTCCAATTTTGTCAAAGATGGGCTAAGTGCCGGTGGCGGCGGCGTAGCCGTTGCAACCAAGGTCGAACAGGAAGTCGTCACAGGCTTTGCAGTAGATGAGATATTGGAGCTTTCCAAGCAAAAGGGCCTTGACATGATAGTGATGGGCAGTACTGGTGAGCGGGGATTTTTGGAGAAGCTGTTCGGCAGCGTATCCACCAATGTGACCCAGCGAGCCGAATGCCCCGTGATGCTCGTACCGAATGGCGTACAGTTCCACGGCTTCAAGCACATCATGTACGCCAGCAACTACGAGGCTGCCGAGCGTCCCACCTTGCATAAGCTGGTGGATGTTGCCAACGCCTTCAACGCTGACATTCACTTCGTGCATGTGGCCGAAGATGGTGACTCAAAGACTTACCAAGAAATTGAAAGCAAGCTCTTCAACGTACTTTTCAATGGCAGCGACCCTTCGTTTGCCTTCAACCTCACCAAAATTGAAGGGCAATCGGTGGTGGACGGCCTAAACGACTACGCCCTAAAACACGACATTGACCTGGTGGTGATGGTATGCCCGCACCGCAAGTTTTGGGAACAACTCTTCCACAAGAGCGTGACCAAAGCCATGGCGCTGAACACCAAGCTGCCGATACTCGTGCTGCACGGGTAAGTAGGGTTTCGAGTTTTGGGTTTTGAGGTTCGGGTTTTCACTCGTTCAACTCAAAACTCAAAACTCGCCACTCAAAACTTTCCTAGATTTCCTCCACCAATTTCACCAATTCTTCATATCCGGACAGCTCGCCAGACTTTGCTAGGCGTTCCTTTTTGTTGTAGATGAGGGTAAACGGTATGGCTCCGTCCCACTCCTCGCTCACTTTTCCTATCCACTTATCGTAGTCCAAATCGCCGAGTGCCACGACGTGCCGTTGAAGGTTTCGTTTTGCAACGAATGGCACGAGCTTTCGCTGGATGTCCTTCGGAAAGTCCATGCTAACCAGCAGCACCTTCACCGGTTTGTCGGCCCACTCAGGGGCAGCGGTTGCCGTTATCAGTTTTTCAAAAAAAGGAAGTTCCTGAACACAGGGTTGGCACCAGGTTGCCCAAAAGTTGACCACATAGGTCGTGTCATTCGACTGCTGCAAATGAGGTTCGAACTCCCCGTAGCTCATGTACACCGGGAAGGGGATGGAGTCGCCGACAACTGTGGCGGGCGCAGTTGTGGCAGCGACGGAAGGCGCTTCGGGCGTCTTTGCGGAGCAGCTAAAAATGATGGCTACAACAGCCAGCAGATGTATGATTTTCATAACAAACGGATTTCCAATTATTACCTAAACCTTGCGGACAAATCACGAAGGTCAAGCGCCAAGTTGCCAGGGTCGTCGAATAAGAAGAAAACGAAGACTGTGCCTTGTCCCTCCTTGCTCAGTGCCATCAGCTTGCAAGCATACGAATCTGAAAAAGCGGGTTTAGGGTTGAAAAAATAGGCCATGCCCCAGTCAGCATTGTACTTGTCCGACACAAGTGCCCAGTCGAGTGGGATAGCCGAAATGACCGCCTCGTCGGCATTGGATGCGATGGACGTCAGCACCCGAAACGTGGCGACATGCGGGGCCGTCGTGGTGTTGTCGGCTTCGTTCCAGGGCAGCACGAAGTAGCGGATTTCGAGGTCTTCGCTGTTGGAACGGATGGCGTGGTGGCAGTTCAGCAGCTCGTTTTCGAGCGGCTGGTAGCTGCGGTAGCCTGCGTCGAACGGCTCGAAGACTTCCAAATTGGCTTGTTCGAGTAGTTCAAGAAACTGCTCAGCGTACTCGATTTTTTGCCCCAACAGCCATTGCGGAAGCAAAAAAAGGAGCAGGATACCGATACCCTTCGCCTTTTTACACTCAAATGGATGCATATTGAAATGAATTGACGCTGCCAAGATAAGACAGTTCGGGTGCTTCAAGGTTGACTGGGTGGTCGTCACAACCCCTAAAAAGGCTACCTTCGCCTCAAAATTACCATTTGATGAAAAAGGCCGTTGCCATCGTTTCGCTTTGTATTTTGTTGAAAATCAGCGCTTTGGCGCAGTATGAGCCCGTGTTCAGCGGGTTACAAGGACAGGAGTTGCTGGACAGCCTCGTGCTGGCCTACAAGCCGCCCGTGCTGCTGTCGCAGGCATTTGCAAGGGATACGCTTTTCGCTCGCATTTACAGCTACAACGACTCGCTCACCTGTGTGTACACGGGTTATCGCATCTACCTCGACCCCACGCAAGACCCTACGCAGGCGGCCTTCGCCAAGGGCATCAACACGGAGCATACTTTTCCGCAGAGCCTCGGTGCCATGAACCAAGCCGAGGGCGACATGCACCACCTGTACCCCACCCGTGAGGGCGTGAACGCTGACCGTGGCAACCTCCCCTTTGCCGAAATCCCCGATAACCAGACCGAGGATTGGTACTACCTCGACCAAGAGCTTTCCAATATCCCATCGGCCAACATCAACTTGTTTAGCGAGCGAAAAAGCGGCTTTTTCGAGCCTCGGGAAGACCACAAGGGCAATGTGGCGAGGGCCATGTTTTACTTCTACACCATGTACAAAGCACAGGCCGATGCTGCCAATCAGACTTTTTTCGAGTCGCAGCGGCAGACCCTCTGCGCCTGGCACCTGCTCGACCCCGTGAACGAACCAGAATGGAACCGCACTTGGCGGATTGCGCAGTACCAGAGCGGTAAGCCCAACCCTTTTGTGCTCGATTGTACGTTGCCAGAACGCTGCTACTGCGAGGATTTCGGACAGACCTGCACACCAGCTGCCAGCGAGGAGATTGCCGATAATCAATCGTTTGTGTTTGAGTCCATCGCTCCAAACCCATTTTCGGGAGCAGCTACACTTCGCTTTTTGCTGCACGAACCCGGACAAGTTCGCTTGGAGGTTCTCAATGCCTTCGGCCAAAAACTGGATGTGCAAGACCTTGGCTGGTTGAGCGCCGGGCAGCACCAGACTGAGTGGGTAAAAAAAGCAACTACTGCCAGCGGCATCTGCTTTTTCAGGTTGGTTTTTGAAAACGGGACGCAAGCGGGAGCTGTCGTCAGGCGAGCAGTTGCGTCAAATTGATTCCACGTTGTCTAGAAGAAAAAAGCCCTTTTCCAACTGTTGTCGGAAAAGGGCTTTTTGGGTTACCTGGCGGCAAAGGCCGCTGCGGCAACACTTCGATTTATTTGAGCTCAAACTCGTCCGTGCCAGCGAGGAAGCCCTTGTTGTAGATTTCCACTTTGTACTTGCCGCTTTGGAAGGCCATGTTGGGTTTCCAAAGGAAGCAAAGCTGCGTCTCGTCGTTGGCGTAGTCGTACTCTTGGGCCTGTGTGAAGCGCACTTCCTGCCCGGTTTTGTCAGTGGTGGTACCGCTGCCGAGGTCGTCAATGGCCAGCGTTTCGCCTTTCGGGTTGATGACCCGCACGTAGAACTTTTCCTTGCCGGGCTGCACCACGTCGTTGGCGATGGTCGTGAAGCAGATTTTGAGCTGGTCAACCCGCTTGGCCGATTCTTTTTCGGATGTCTTGCCGCCCTTGCGCACTTTCATGCCTGTCACGTTGATATCCTTCACCTTGATAACAGAACCTGCCTGCACTGATTTTGAAAGCACTTCCCGTTCGCTCACGAGTTGAGCCCTTGCGGCGCTAAGTGTCTCATTTTCAACCAGTTTGCTTTGCAGCGTGTACGAAAGGCTGTCCTTATCGGCTTTGAGTTGGAAATTATCCTGCGTAAGCTGCTCTTGCTCCGACCGGAGCTGTTCGACTTGAGCAATGTACTCGTTGACTTTTGCCTTCAGGCCAGCAATTTCTGAGCGGGCGGCGTCGAGTTTTTTCTTGTCACGCAGCAGGTTGCTGATCTGGCTTTTCTGAGCTTCCAGTTCCGCTTTCTGCTGGTCAATCAAGGCGTTGATTTGTTCGTTGTCGCCCTTGAGTGCGTCCAGCTCGGCAATGGCTTGGTTGTACTGCCCCTCCAGTTCTGCCTTCAGTTTTTCGGCTTCTTCCAGTTCTGCCACTTTTTGCTCAAGCTGGCGAGTGGTGCTCATGCTCTCGTAGGTGAGCCAAACGGCTACACTAAGCAACAGCAAGCCGGCCACGATAACGATAGGCAGCCAAGGACTTGCCTTTTTCTTTGTCACGGTTGGCGTTACGGTTGGTGGAGTTGGCTGGTTGGGTTGTTGGCCTGGTTGGCCGGGCTGATTTGATGGATTTACTGGTATCATTTCGCTGTAATTTAGTTTGTTCAAAATCTGTTTTCAGGAAAAATCAATTGCAAAGATTTTGCTATGATAAGGTGATTGCCAAAAAAAATGTTCGGTTCAAGTGTTTCGAAAACGGTTTGGCATTTGGTGGCAAATGGCTTTGGATGCTCCGCAAATAATTGTAAATCAATGCTTTAAGCTATTATTAACCACTCACGCCCACTTCTTCATTTTTATGTAAAACAACCTTGTTTGCCCCCTTCGGCAGTCACCGATTCCCACCAAACTTTACTTACCTTTGCCACCCCTTACAAACGCATATTTATCAAAAACAAGACAACACCATGTTTACCATTCATCCATACCTGAAGTTTGCGCTCATCGCCGTTTGCCTCATTGGGGGCACCGTGATGATGTTCACTCTGCCTTGGGGCTACGGGCTTCCGTTTGTCATCATCGGCATCATCCTCGTGGTTTCCTACATCCTTTTGGGCACCATTCAGCACACAGCGAAGGTGCTGCAAGCCAACCAAAACTACCTCGAAGCCAAAAAATGGCTCAACCTCACTTGGAAGCCAGAATGGCTCTACGTAACCAACCGTGCCTATTTCTACATGATGAAAGGTACCATTGCACAGGGTCTTGGCCGCACCGATGAGGCGGAAACTTGGCTGCAAAAAGCGCAGACCGTGAACCTCCCCACCGACAACGAAAAAGCTGCTGTGCAACTCCAACTTGCTGGCATCGCCATCCAGCGGCAGAAAATTAATCTCGCAAAAAACTACCTGAAAAACATCAAGGACCTAAACGTGACCGAGCCGATGCTGAGGGACCAAATCAAGCAGTTCGACAAGGCAATGGCACAGCAGGGTCAGATGAAAATGGCCCAACAAATGGGCATGATGCAAAAAGGCGGGATGCCCATCAACCCCCGCTCCAAGCGCCGCAGGCCACCGATGCGGTAGTGCTCAACGGGATTCTGTTTCTTCAAAAAGAGGGGGCATCTTGTGAAAGATGCCCCCTCTTTTTTACGTTTTGTATTGACTGTCCCGCCCAACTAAGCTGTCATCGGAGCGCATCGTACACCACCTGATGCACCCTGGGCCGGATGTTCAAATCCATAATGCCAGTGTGCGATCGGTCGGGGTACACCCGGTTGCTTAGGAATATCACCATCAAGTTGTGCTTCGGGTCGGCCCAAAAAAAGGTGCCCGTGTAACCAGAGTGGCCAAAGCTCTCTGGGCTTGCAGACTTCGCCACATAACTCAGTTTTGAGTCGTACTCGATGAGCGGCTTGTCGAAGCCGAGGCCCCGGCGGTTGCCTTCGCCACAAAACTGGCAGCGGGTGAACTCCCGCATCGCCGCTTCGCTGATGAAGCGCTCGCCGCCGTACTCGCCTCCGTTTAGGTACATTTGCACCAGTTTTGCCAAGTCGCCCGTCGTGCCGAACAGCCCCGCATGGCCCGAGACGCCCCCGAGCATTGCCGCCGTCTCGTCGTGTACCGTGCCGTGTACCTGTTGTTTTCGGAAAAAGGTATCCCGTTCCGTTGGCAAAATGCGCTCCTTGGAGTAGCTGCTCAATGGGTTAAATGTCAGCGTTGTCGCTCCGAGTGGTTTGTAAAAAGTCTCGTTCAAGTAGGTTTCCAATGTCTCTCCCGACAGTCGCTCCACCACAGCTGGGTAGAGGATGAACGAGAGGTCGGAATAGACGTAGCCGGGCTTTTGGTTCAGCGGCAAGTCACGTATCCCCTTGTAAATCTGCCGTTTATAATTTTTGTGCAAAAACAAACTGTCTGTGATGCGGATGGGGTAGCGCCTGGATTCAGTGCTTCGAAAACTGCGCCGCTTCCAGGTTCCATCCTCGTTTTTAGCTTCCCGCCAAAAGACGATGCTGGGCTTCAAGCGGCCGTTGTGTGCGAGCAATTGGCGGTAAGCCACTTCTGCCTTGTCCGACTTTTTGAACATAGGTAGGTACTCCTTCAACGGTGCATCAAGGTCGAATTTGCCCTCGCCGTAGAGCCGCATCAGGGCAGGCAGGGTGCTGGTCACTTTGGTCACGGAGGCAAAGTCGTAGAGGTCGTCGTGGCGCACGGGCTGGAGGCTGTCGTAGGTGTGGAAGCCATAAGTCTCGTGGAAAACGACCACGCCGTCTTTGGCCACCAGCACCTGCGCACCGGGAAATGCCTGTGCCCGGATTCCTTCCTCCACAATGGCCCGGATGCTGTCTGCCAGCAATTGTCCATCAAGGCCAACAAGTTCAGGCGGGGCGTAACCGAGACGGGTGGCCTTGGTCGTGGTGAGGCCGTTGTATTGCCTCAAAACAGGAGGGAGTTCACTCTGCATTCGGCCCTCGTTGGAGAGGCCACTGGCTGCACACCCGCCAAATATCAATTGAGCTGCAATGGATTGTCCAATATCGTCGGCTTTGGGCACGACCATCACCGTAAAGCCATCCCGTTTTACAAGTAATTTTAAAACTGTGAATGGTTCGCCAAATATGACAGCCACACAGTGTTTCGGCCCATATTGCAAGAGCTGATTTTCGATTTCAAACCAATCTGCACTGCCTTCCATTATACTGTCGCCATTGATGCCAAGTATCTTGAAATCGCTTGTATCGACGAGTTTTCTGGGAGGTGGTTCTGGGTAGTATTTGTTGAGTGTTTCTTCAAAAATATTAGGGTCACCAAGTCCGAAGGATTGATAGGAAAGCCAACGTTCTCCAAGGTTTTTCAGCGGCAAGTTGTCATCCGTGTTGCTGAACAAAATGATGGATTGCCGGGTCGTCTCCCAAGCAATTGCTTTGGCATTCTTAGCTGGAAGGTAGTTATTATCGGGTGCAGGTTGGCCAAAAAGCCTGTCAGCCACCGCACAAAAAATCAAAAAGCAAAGTAGGTAAGGTCGTTTCATCGTTACAAAAGTCCTATTTTTGGCAGCCGCTACCAACTATTGAGGGCGTAGCGGCGTCTTAATTTGGAATTTGGCGTTGGGCATTGGCACGATGTCTTTGTGGAAAATGAACAATGATTGTTTCCTTTGCAAAACGACCAATGACCCAAATGACCCAAGGCAATCTTTTGGTCAGAACTTGAAAATTATGAAAATTAAACACCTCGGCCTGCTTTTTTTCAGCCTGCTTATCTACGGCACAGTTGCCGCACAGCGGGTGGTGCAGGACTCCAATCTTGTGCAGTTCTCTGGTATGGTGCTCGACGGCACTACCTCCGAGCTGATGCCTGTGCCTTATACCAACATCAGCGTGAAGGGCAAGGGAAGGGGTACTTATACTGATTTCAACGGCTTTTTCTCCATCGTTGTGGAAAAGGGTGATGTAATGGAGTTCACCGCCGTGGGCTACAAAAGCGTGGAGTTCAAAATCCCAACCGACCTCAAAGACAGCCGCTACTCGCTCGTTCAGCTTATGTCTCAAGACCTGATAAACCTCCCTGAAACCGTGGTGTTCCCGTGGCCGAGCAAAGAGCATTTCAAGCTAGAGTTTTTGGCGATGGACGTAACCTCGGAGATGGAGGAACGTGCCTTGAAGAACGTAGCCAACGACGCCATGGAGCGCATGCGCTACTCGGTGCCGAGCGTCGGTGCCGAGCACGCAAACTACTACCTCCGCCAACAGGCCCGCAGCTACTACCACATCGGCCAAGCACCGCCGATGAACATCTACAACCCCATCGCTTGGAAGCAGTTTTTCGATGCTTGGAAGAACGGGGACTTTAAGCGAAAAGACAAGAAATAATAGAGAATGGAGAATTGAAAATGGAGAATCGGGAGTGACCCGGTTCTCCATTTTTCATTGAACATTAGCGCTTGGCAACGTGCGCAAATTAAGATGTGCGTTCTTCTGGGGCCGCCGAGGCGGCCCCAGAAGAACAGCTTATTTCACACATTTATTAGAGCATGTCGAGCGGTTAGATGCTGCTGGTTACAGAAATAATTTTGAATGTAGCGGCACCAGTTTAAAAGTTTCGATGCGCTATATTTTTGGGCTCATCATTTTTGAAAAAAACAGAAGAGCCAAAATCCCTTATTTTTCAAGCATATTGGCAAATACCGCAAAACTGTTTACATTTGCCCCGCTTTGCGAAACCAAACGACAGAGGGAACAAAAGTTCCCTCTTTTACTTTATGGCTGTTGATGTATTTTTTATCGAAGAAAAGATTCACGAACTGCTCGCTTCCAAGTTTGCGGAAGAGGGCTTTCAGGATTGTTTTTTGGTAGATTTTCACCTTAGCGCAGCCAATAAGCTGGAGGTTTTTGTAGATTGCGACAGTGGCCTGACGCTGGAAAAGTGCCAGAAAATCAGCCGCTTCTTGGAGCACTACTTTGATGAAGCTGGTTGGCTTGGTGAGCATTACACCCTTGAGGTGTCTTCGCCAGGACTTGGCCGCCCATTGAAGCTTCAGCGGCAATATGCCAAAAACATTGGCCGCAAGGTGGAGGTGACCATGAAGGATGGTGTTATCAAAACAGGCCCATTGATTGCAGCTGGCGACACAAGTTTCACCATCGAGGAAACCGTGGTGGTGCTAGAGGGCAAAAAGAAAAAGAAAATGGAAGTTCAGACGGAGCTTCCTTACGAGCAGGTGAAGAAAACAATGATTGTTATTAGCTTTTAAAATCCAATGGTCAATGACGGTTGGTAAACTGTGAACAACACATTTTGCCATTCTTTATTCACCATTTATCATTCAGCAGTACAAAGGATGATAAACTTAGTAGATACCTTTTCCGATTTCAAATCCAGCAAAAACATTGACCGCCCAACGATGGTGCGGGTGCTGGAGGATGTGTTCCGCACATTGATCAAGAAAAAATTCGGCTCCGACGACAACTTCAACGTCATCGTGAACGCCCAGCAAGGCGACTTGGAGCTTTGGCGGGTTCGCCAAATTGTGCCCGATGGCGAGGTCACCGATGACCGCAGCCAGGTGTCCATCTCCGAAGCGCTTTCGATTGACGACAGCTACGAGATCGGCGAGGAGTGCTACGAACAGCTTTTCCTCGAAGACTTTGGCCGTCGCTCCATTCAGGCTGCCCGGCAGACGCTTATCTCCAGAATCATGGAATTGGAGAAAGACGATGTTTACCGCAAGTATGTTGAGCGTGTCGGTGAAATGATAGTGGGCGAGGTGAGTCAAATCATCAAAAAAGAATTCCTCATCGTTGACGATGCTACTGGCCACGAATTGTTGCTGCCAAAGCAAGAAACCATAAAAGGAGACTATTTCCGCAAGGGCGATATGGTGCGCTGCATCATCAAACGAGTGGAAATGAAAAACAACACCCCAGTGGTGATTGTTAGCCGCACGGACAATGACTTTTTGGCCAAGTTGCTGGAACAGGAAGTTCCCGAAATCGAGGACGGCATCATCGCTGTGAAGCGCATCGTTCGCCTACCGGGCGAGCGGGCAAAGGTAGCTGTGGAAAGCTACGACGACCGTGTAGATCCAGTGGGAGCATGCGTAGGTATGAAAGGCTCACGTATTCACGGTATCGTGCGGGAGCTTCGCAACGAAAACATAGACATCATCAACTTTACCAACAACGAAAGCCTGTTCATCCAAAGGGCGCTGACACCCGCCAAGGTGACCAGCATTGACTTGGACTCTGAGAACAAGCGGGCGAGTGTCTACCTCGACCCAGATCAGGTTTCGTTGGCAATCGGTAAGGGTGGTACCAACATCAAGCTGGCCAGCAAGCTCACTGGCTTCGAAATTGATGTTTACCGCAATACGGACGGCCAAGAGATTGACGACGTTGACCTCGACGAATTTACTGACGAGATAGACGGTTGGGTCATTGAGGAACTCAAGCGCATCGGCTGCGACACGGCCCGCAGCGTATTGGAATTGAGCAAAGACGAGCTTGTAAGGCGCACGGAACTCGAAGAAGAAACCATCGAGGAAGTGCTAAGTATCCTTGCAGCCGAATTCGATGATTAGCCTGGAATGACCAGGGTGATGAATGATGGGTGACGGGGGAACTACCTTCGTCGTTCAATGTTTATCACCTGTCATTCATCATTTATTATTTTCTGAATGGATAAACGCTTAGTCAAAGTAGCGCAGGAACTGAACGTTGCAACCACAACGATAGTGGATTTCCTTGCCGCAAAGGGTTTTCATATTGAAAACAAGCCTACCTCCAAAGTCACGGAGGAGATGGAGGCGCTATTGCTCAAGGAGTACCAAAAGGACATGGCAGAGAAGATGAAAGCTGATGCCATGACCATCGGTGTGAGGCCAACGCTTATCAAAAAAGAGCCACTTCCTCCGCTCATCAAGCGGGAAGAGCCAGTGGCACCCCCAGTGCTGCTCAAAAAGGAAGAGCTGCTGCAAAAAACGGTGGCAACCAGCAAGGTTGCAGAACCAGCACCTGTTGCTCCTGAACCAACTCCAGTAGTTGAGACAAAACCGGTTGCTGAAGAGCCAGCTCCATCTAGGCCACAAGTTGGTGGGCTAGTGATTAAGGGAAAAATTGACCTTGATAAGAGGGGGATGCCCGTCAGACCCAAGAAAGAGGAAAAAGAGCCCGAAAATGAAAAACCAACAGCACCTGCCAAGTCAGTCGCAGAAGAGCAACCAGCTCCAGTAGCTGACCTGCAAGAAGCACCGGGAACCCCTCCACCACCAGTAGTTGAAACGGTAGTCACTCCTACTCCTGATATTGCAGAACCTGTGGAGGGCGACGACCTCGTCAGGATGAATACCCCCGAACTCAGGGGCTTGAAAATCCTTGGCAAGATTGACATTGAGAAAAAACGAGAGCCAGCGCCTAAACCAGTTAAAGGTAAAGGCCAGCCCGAAAGAGGCCCTGCCAATAGGGGAGGCGAAAGGCCCGGTCAACCACGGCAAGAGCCTGGCAAACCCAAACCTGTAGCATCCTCCTCCTCCGATGCTGCCGATGAGGCAGCCAAGCGCAAACGCAAGCGCAAAAAAGTAGCGCCACAAGCAGCCCAACCGCAAGGTGGTGCTCCTGGAGGCCAATCTCAAGGCGGTCCTAGCGACCGCAGAAGAAGGGGAGAGCCAGCCAGGGAAGTTTCCGGGAAGGAAGCTGAAGAGCAGATCCGCAAAACAATGGCAACGCTCTCAGGTGCAGGCAAAAAGAAACGCCAAAAATTGCGCCGTGAGACCCGTGAACGCCACCGTGAGCGCCAAGAATTGCGCGATATGGAAGGCCAAACCGACAAACTGGAGGTGACGGAATTCGTGACCGTTCAGGAGTTGGCCAACATGATGGACGTTTCTGCTACTGAGGTCATCACCACTTGTATGAGCTTGGGCGTGTTCGTTTCTATCAACCAGCGCCTCGATGCGGAATTGATTGAATTGGTGGCCAGCGAATTTGGCCACGAAGTGCAGTTCATCAGCGTTGAAGACCAGACGGATTTTGAGGAAGAAGATGAAGATGCACCAGAAGACCTCCAGCCCCGTTCACCAATTGTGACCGTCATGGGTCACGTTGACCACGGAAAGACCTCTTTGCTTGACTACATTCGTAAAGCCAATGTGGTATCTGGTGAGGCGGGTGGTATCACCCAGCACATCGGTGCCTACGAGGTGAACGTCAACGACCGTTCCATCACGTTCTTGGACACACCTGGTCACGAGGCATTTACGGCCATGCGTGCTAGGGGTACCAAGGTGACAGATATAGCAATCATCGTAATCGCTGCTGACGACAACGTGATGCCTCAAACAAGGGAGGCCATCAGCCACGCTCAGGCAGCCAACGTGCCGATGGTTTTCGCCATCAACAAAATTGACAAAGCCGGTGCAGACCCTGGCCGCATAAAGCAAGAACTTGCATCCATGAATATTCTCGTGGAGGAGTGGGGTGGTAATTACCAATCTATGGACATCTCTGCAAAGTCTGGAGATGGGGTCAAAGAACTACTTGAAAAAGTGGTATTGGTAGCTGATCTCGCCGAATTGAAGGCAAATCCGAATCGGAACGCCATCGGTACAGTGCTCGAAGCCTCGCTCGACAAGGGCAAGGGCTACGTAGCCAAGATGCTGGTTCAGAACGGAACGCTCAAAATTGGTGGAGCCATGGTTGCTGGCGAATACGCTGGCAAGGTAAAAGCGATGTTCAACGAGCGTGGGCAACGGATAACGGAAGCAGGCCCGTCTGCGCCAGTTTTGGTGCTAGGCCTCAGTGGTGCACCTACTGCCGGTGAGCGCTTTAAAATCATGGACGACGAATCGGAGTCACGATTGTTGGCTTCCAAGCGGGCTCAAATCAACCGCGAGCAGGCCACTCGTGCAACTAAGCGGATCAGCTTGGATGAAATCGGACGCCGTTTGGCACTCGGTACCTTCAAGGAACTCAACCTCATCGTCAAAGGTGACGTGGATGGCTCTGTGGAGGCACTTTCCGACTCACTCATCAAGTTGGCACTTGACACCGTTCAGGTCAATGTCATTCACAAGGCGGTGGGCCAAATCGTCGAGTCTGACGTATTGCTGGCTTCTGCCTCCGATGCTATCATCATTGGCTTCCAGGTGCGCCCATCGGTATCAGCTCGAAAGCTGGCCGAGCGGGAGGGCGTGGAAATCAAACTCTACTCCATCATTTACGAAGCCATCGAAGAGGTCAAGCTGGCCATTGAGGGCTTGCTCGAACCCACGAAGGAAGAGAAAATAGTGGCTAACGTGGAAGTTCGGGAGGTTTACAAAATCAGCAAGGTCGGTACGGTGGCTGGATGCTACGTGCTGGACGGCAAACTTACTCGAAACACCCACATCCGCATCGTGCGGGATGGCATCGTTATTTTCCCGACACGAGAGGGTGCCAACGGCAAAATTGGCTCGCTCAAACGGGTGAAAGACGACGTGAAAGAGGTCAAGTCGGGCATGGAGTGCGGTATTACCATTGACAATTTCAACGACATCAAAGTCAGTGACATCATCGAGGGTTACGAAATCACGATGGTGAAGCAAAAATACGGCTCATAGCAAGTAGCCGATGGAAGATAAAAGTTCCCGGTTTTGGCTCGCCTTGGCGCACTGAAACCGGGATTTTTTTTCTGGTATTTTGACCAGCAACTTGTTCTCCAAAACTTTGTTCTATTCAAAATTCTACAGCCATGCAATTCCTACAAACATTGCTACCAATATTCGCCCTCGTGGGCTTGTCTTTTGCATTGATGGGCGTAGGTTACATTTTCAAAAGGCGAGAGTTTCGGGGGTCTTGCGCATCCAACAACCCTATGTTGGCTGACAAATTTGGCTCTTGCTCAGTATGCGGCAAAACGGCCGATGAGGCATGCAAGATGCCTGAAGTGAAGAAAGCTTGAAGCGTTTTTTGAGCCTTTCAATTTGTACTTTACTCAGCCCCTTCCAGTTGGCAATACAATCGTAAAAGTTGAACCAGCACCGATGTTGCTTTCCAAGGTGACATACCCACCGTGCGCCTTTGCAATCTGCTGCACATAACTTAGGCCCAGTCCAAATCCCTTCAAATGCCCATCGTTTGAAGGCACACGGAAAAATTTGTCGAAAACCTTCTTTTGATGAAATTTGTCAATGCCCATACCTCTATCACTCACCGAAATCAACAGGTTTTTGCCCTTTTTCTCGGTGGCAATTAAGATTTCAGGTTTTCCGTGGCTGTATTTCAGGCTGTTGTCGAGGAGGTTTCGGAGGGCATTTTTTAGATGCTCAACATCCACGGCAACGGTGTCGGGACTGGCAACAAGCCGAAGGGAAAGGGTACCCCCCCGCTCGGAAATGGCGAGCTGAAACTCTGCTGCCGTGGCCTGGATTAGTGGGTGGAGCTGTGCTTCGGTCTTTTGGAGATGGTAGCGGGCATCTTCCAAACTAGCCAATTCCAGCACTTTTTCCACGTGATTCTTTATTTTATTGTTCTCATTTTCAATGAGTTGCAAAAATGATGACACACTCCTTGAGTCGTCTTTTGCGAGGCTCTCCTTTGCCATCTTTGAAGATAGGGAAATAGAAAACGCCGGCGTTTTCAGTTCGTGCGTCAAGTTGTTGATGAAGTCATTTTTGATTGTGTTGAGTAGGCGTTCTTTTCGTAGGATATTGAGTAGGAGCAAAAAACAGAGCAGAATTGCCAGCAGGCAAAGCACAGAAGGCACAACCAAACTACGAAGCTCGCCCAGCAGGTAGCCAAAAAGGTTGGGCACATCGAAGTGCAGCACTGGCTCGAAGTGGCAGTTGCCGATGATGTGATTGCCGAGCGGCATTTTGTATTCCCCAAAGCGAAACTGTTCAGCATTGTAATGTTTGTTGGCCAACAACACTGCTGTGTTGTAAACGGGCGTAATCGCAAAGGCGAAACTGGTGGTGATGCCCGTTCGGCGCAGCTCGGATTTAATGAGAGCATCCAAGGAGTCGGAAATTGGGTGGACGAGTGCCGTGTCTTTTTGCTGTTGTCCAATTTTTAGGCGCTCAATCAGCGCATTACTGCGAGGCCCAGGCTGGTTGAGTGAGTCAGCTACTGCCAACAGGACTCCCTCTGTGCGTTGGTCGAAGCGTAGTTTCTCCAAACGTACACCCGCCAACAGCAGCCGGAACTGCACAAAAGTCAGCACGGACAAAGAAATAAGGAGGATGCTGGCTAGCAGGTAACGTGACATGTTAGGTTTTGCTTGAAAAAGGGCAATTTCGGCAAGTTTTGCCAAAGGTGGGGAACTGCGAAGTTGATAAATCAATGCGGCATTTGCCAAATTTCAATGCCATTGCCGCAATGTACTTTAATAACTGTGCTTCGGATTTGGGCATGGAAAGCGCTGTTTGAACGTCAGATGACGAAGTTTTTTTAGGCCGAACAAAAAAAAATTTGGTGGAGCGATTGAACATTTCAAAACATCATTACCTTTCCTGTTTAAACAAAAAAACAATGCCTATTGCGTAGTTCTATCTCAATTTAAAAAATCTATTTAAGGACCACGTAAATCATTTTCAATCATGACTAGCAACAATCCATCTTTCAATCAGAACAAACCTAATCAGAATTTTATTGCGATAGCCGCAGTAATTGGCGTCATCCTACTTGGCATCATCGGCTACTTGGCCTACCAAAACATGCAGAAAAGCCAACAGTTGGAGATGACTATGACCGACTTGGACGAAACTCAAAAGCTGAAAGCCGAGCTGGAAACCCAGTACAACCAAGCACTCAGTGACCTTGAGGCTCAAAAAACCTCGAACCAAGAGCTGAACGCTGTTATTGACCAGCAGAAGGCCGAGCTTGAGCAGCAGAGGAATAAAATTTCGGGGCTGCTTAAAAACAAGGGTTCACTCGACAAGGCACGGGTTGAAATTGACAATCTGAAGTCGCAGGCAAGCCAGTACCTTGCCCAAATCGAAAAACTGAAGTCCGAGAACGAAGCACTTGCAGGCGAGAACGCCAACCTGAGCAGCGAAAAAGAAAGGCTGGCTGCTGACCTTCAAACAAAAGCTTCTGAAAATGAGGAGCTTAGCACGACTAAGGCTAAATTGGTGAGCGAGAAAGAAGCACTTTCGGAGAAAGTGAACGTTGCTTCCGTCATCAAAATGAAGTCCGTTTCAGCTGTGGGCCAGAAAGTGAAAGGTAGCGGCAAGGTGAAGGACGAAAACTCCGCCAAGAGCGTTGACCAAATAAAAGTTTGCTTCACAACCGTTGAGAACGAAGTAGCTAAAGCTGGCTCTGAGAAGTTCTACGTGCGCATCATCAACCCACTCGGCGAAACACTCGCCATCGAAGACATGGGTTCTGGCATGTTGACCAACAAGAAAACTGGCGAAGAGGTGCGCTTCACGAAAATGGAAGAGATTGATTACTCCAACAATGAGGCACAGTCCTGCATCGTGTGGGCACCAGCAAATGCTGGCTTCGTAAAGGGGCAATACCAGATTGAGGTCTATAACAAAGGTTTCCTTGCTGGCACTTCCAAGCTAACCTTGAAGTAATCATCGCAATTGATACCAACGAAAAAGGGCTGCCATTCGGTAGCCCTTTTTTGTTGGCAACTTGTCATTTTCAGGATATGACATCGCTGATGACAATGAATCCCGCTTTTTTATGCCTCACTAACTCTACTTTGTCAATTATCATGGCCAACTGATTTTGTACGACTCTGCCCACCAATCCGTAAACTTGACGACGTAGCGGGATAATTTTTGTGGTTTGATTAGGAGTCCACTTAGCTTTGTTGACGCTGTTTAGCGCTGTTTTTCACCGACTGTACAATGTTCAACACCAAACTTGTCGCTTTTCTCCAGACTTTTTCCCGGCTCGACCTAGCGCAGTTTCGGAAGTATATCGTTTCCCCCTTCTTCAACGAGCGTGAGGAGCTTGTAAGTCTTTTCGACCTTTTGATTGAAACGGAGCTTCTGTTTGGCAAGACGGAAAAAACGATAGACAAGTTGGGTGCGTGGGAAAAACTTTTCCCTAGAACTGCTTACGACGATATCCGGTTCCGGCGAATCTGTTCCGACCTACTGCGGCTGGCGATGGACTTTTCGGCCTACAATCAGTACACTTCCAATCCTTCAACTAGCCAAGTCTTTTTACTACACGCCCTTGCGCCTACCCGTTTGGAGAAGCACTTCGATGGGGTACTTCGGCAGGCAACACTGTTGCAGGAGAAATCGGGGGTGCGAGACGCCGATTTCCACTACCTCAACTACATGTTGCATCGCCGAAGGCACGAGCACTTGGAGTATATTTCACCGAAAACAGCAGCGTTCGACCCCATCGAAAAAGCGGATTATCACCTCGATTGCTACTACTTTGCCAAGAAACTGGAGCACTACTGCGATGCACTCGGCTACCGCAACATGGTCTCAGAGGCTGTGGATGTGGCGCTTTTCCCTGATTTTTTGAACTACTTGGAAAATGGCCCTTACTTGGCCGAGCCGGTCGTGAAGGCATGGTACTTGGTGGCCCGCATGATGCTCCACCCTGATGAGACGCACTATTTTCAAGAAATGAAAGTGCTGCTTGAGATGCATGCTGGCAGCTTCCAGCAGCGGGAGTTGCAGACCTTGTTCATCCACTCCATGAACTACTGCATTGATACCAAAATCAACCACGGTCGGGAGGACTACCACGGCGAACTTTTTTTGCTCTACCGCATTGCCCTCGACCGGGGCATCATCTTCGACAATGGCGAGTTGCACCCACACCACTACAAGAACATCATCACCATTGCACTGCAAATTCAGGAACTCGCCTGGGCCGAAAATTTCATTCGGGACTATACGCACCGCTTGCCCAAGGGCGATCAAGACAATGCCTTGAACTTCAACCTCGCTCAGGTTTATTTTTACCAAAAACGTTACGACCGGGTCATTGAGCTACTGCAAGAGGTTGAATATCAGACTATTACCTACGCACTTGGCAGCAGGATGATACTCATGCGCACCTACTTTGAGCTGGGCGAAGACCAGGCATTGGAGTCGTTGATTGACAGTTATCGGATTTTTCTGCGGCGCAACCGCTTGATTTCCAAGGACATAAAGCAGCAGTACCTCAACATGCTCCGTTTCACCCGCAAGCTGTTTTTATTGCCAGCTTACGACAAGAAAGCCATTGAAAAAGCCCGGCAGACCATTGAAAGTTGCAAATCCTTGGCCTCGAAAAAATGGCTCCTCGAAAAAGCCGACGAAATGGCCGGTGCGCATCTTGGTGCATAATTTTTAATGCCGTACCCCCGAACAATAATAATTTTGCTGGCTGGTTTAGATTCTCGGTGTTTAGGTCACTTCCCGAGAGCCCGAAATCCACTACTCCTTTTGATTTATGAAAAATATGCACCCTAGTTTCCTGATTTTGATTTTATGCTTTTTGGCAAAAACTGCCTTTGGACAGTCGGACTTGGCCATTGGTGACTGGAAGTCGCACCTGCCTTTCAGCAGTGGGCTTTACGTCACCCAAAGCGATGAAAAAGTATATTTTGCCACCCGCTACGCAGTTTTGGAAGTGGACAAACAAGAGCGTTCCGTGCGCCGGATTACCAAAGTGGAGGGCCTGAGCGACGTTGGCGTGAGCCTCGTCAAGTACAATCGTGAGAGCAACATCCTGCTCGTAGTTTATGATGACAGCGTGGTTGATTTGGTCAGTGAAGATGGTGTGCTGACGCTGCCGGCCATTGCCGAGGCGCCGTTTCTGGGCGGCAAGCATGTTTTTGATGTTTACATGGCCAATGATTCCATCGCTTATTTTGCTGCCAACTACGGCATCACCACCCTCAACTTGCGCCAAGGTATTTTCCCAAACACCATCAAAACTTCCGTAGAGGTGCGCTCCGTGAGGCTGTTCGACGGCAAGCTCTATGCGGCTACCAATGACGGCCTTTTCACTGCAAAACCGGACAGTGCCTATAACATCAATGACTTCTCCAATTGGGAATGGTTGAACGGCACGAAGGGGCTTCCCCAAACCTTTGAGTCGGATGCCATGACCTTGTTCAATGGTCAGCTTTACCTTGATGTGAACGATAGCCTCTACTTTTTTAACGGTGAAGAGGCAGGCTACGTATTCCATTCCGATACGTTGGACCTGCGTTTTCTCAATGCCGAAGGTGAGCACCTGCTGGCGGGTTTCTACTGCAATGCTGGGTGCAAGGGCCGTACTTATTCCCTGGATGAAAACCAAGTGGCTACTAGGGTAGGTTCTGATTGTGTTTTTTTCCCTCGATACGCCATCGAGGACGAAGAGGGCAACCTTTGGTACGCCGACGAAGCCCGTGATTTCCGGGTGCAGGACATGGGCGCTGGCTGCTCCACTTTCAATATCAACAGCCCCTACACCATCAATAACTACCAACTTGAAGTGGCAGATGGGGAGGTCTGGGTGGCCGCTGGTGGTGTTGACCTTACTTTCAGCGCCGTCTTCCGAACGGATGGTTTTTTCTCTTTCAAAGAAGGGGAATGGGACGTTTACAACCTGAAGAACACCCCGGAACTGGCGGGCATTT
The DNA here is from genome assembly GCA_964442355.1 of uncultured Saprospiraceae bacterium. GTDB lineage: Bacteria > Bacteroidota > Bacteroidia > Chitinophagales > Saprospiraceae > UBA6168. The sequence continues at coordinate 44,276 of CAYTZS010000006.1, forward strand.
CTGATTTTATGGATGTGAAAAAGCACCCCACAAATGACAAAGTATACGCAGCGGCTTACCTCGAAGCATTGGTGAGCTACGACCCATCAACCGAGGAGTTCAATATTTTCAACGATACAAATTCCTCGCTTCAAAAGGCGCTCGGCGACCCCCGAACCCGTGTCACTGGGCTTGCTTTTGATGACCAGCAAAACCTTTGGGTCTGTAACCACAGTGCTCCAAGGCCACTGTCTGTGATGACCGATGCCGGTGAATGGTTCAGCTTTGACCTGCCTTGCGTGACGGACGACCAAATACACCGGGTAGTTGTGGATGCGCTTGGTTACAAATGGTTGATTTCTTCCGGGAATAGCACTGGCGTCATCGTTTTTGATGAAGGGGAAGACTTTGCCAACACCTCCGACGACCGCTGTGTAGTGCTTAACTCCTCCAACTCTGTGTTGCCCACCAACGAAATTACGAGCGTTGAAGTGGACAGAGAGGGCAGTGTTTGGGTCGGTACGAAGCTTGGCGCTGCTGTGTTCCAATGTGACCCTCTCAATGGCGAGTGCCCCGGTAGCCGCCCCTTCGTGGAAGTGGACGGCTTCGGCGCTAACCTCCTCGAAGATATTGAAGTGAAAGCCATCGCCATAGACGGTGCCAACCGAAAATGGTTCGGAACTGGTGCAGGCGTTTTCGTCATGTCACCAGAGGGCAACGACCAAATCGCCCATTTCACCGCAGAGAACAGCCCGCTTTTTGACAATTCCATCAACGATATTGACTTTGACGACGCCACGGGTGAGGTTTACATCGGCACTGCGAGAGGGCTTATTTCTTACCGGGCGGAAGCCACTGGTGCCAAGGGTTTCCACAGTAGCGCACTCGTGTTCCCCAACCCAGTTCGGGAAGACTACCATGGCCCCATTGCCATCAAGGGTTTGGCAGAAGACTCCACAGTGAAAATCACGGATGTGAGTGGCCAACTTGTCTATGAAACAGAAGCGCTCGGCGGTCAGGCTATCTGGGACGGGCGAGACTACAATGGCCGCCGAGCCAACACAGGCGTCTATCTTGTATATGCTACCAGCCGCAATGCAAACGACCCACAAGTGGCAGTAGCAAAGATTTTATTGGTCAAATGATTAGTACGGCTACGTCTTCCATTTAATGTTGCAGCCTCCGCTTGGGTATTGCTTAGCTGCGGGTGTTTGGCCAGCCAACACAGCGTCGAGAGCGGCACGAAGGTCACGACCCGTGAGCGGCGTATCCGTTTTTGGTCGTGAGTCATCGAGTCTGCCCCGGTAAGCAAGGCATAAGTTTCCATCAAAAACATAAAAATCGGGAGTACAGGCTGCATCGTAGGCTCGTGCTACTTCCTGAGACTCGTCGTAGAGGTAGGGGAACGGGTAGCCAACTTCTGCTGCCAATTCCTTCATCTTGTCTGGTGAATCGGCAGGGTATTTTTCCACGTCATTGGAGCTGATGGCCACGAAGTTCACGCCCCGCGGCAAATAGTCGTTGGCTAGTCGCACGATTTCTGGGTTCACATGGATAACGTAAGGACAGTGGTTGCAACTGAAAATGATGACTGTGGCTGCTTTTCCAGCAATATCGTGAAGTGTTAGGGTTTTGCCAGAAACGGTGTCCAGCAAGTTAAAATCGGGGGCTGCGATGCCGAGCGGCAGCATGTTGGATTCGGTGTAGGCCATGTTTTTGAAACAGTTTAGGCGGCAAAGATAGGGGGTTAAGTTGGCAGTGGACAGTCAGTTGGCAGTTGATTAGTATTTTAGTCATTGACTGACTTCGGACCAATAGGCTTTTAGAATCCAAGACTGACTGCCAACTGCCGAACTGCCAACTTCACTCAGTTTGCAGCACGATGAACTCCACCCGGCGGTTCATCTGGCGGCCTTGAGGCGTGCTGTTATTGGCAACGGGCTGTGCGCTGCCACAGCCTTTGAAGCGGGTGCGGGCGCTAGCCACCCCATTGGTCGTGAGGTACTCGACAACGGCTTTTGCCCTTTTTTCGGAAAGCTGCTGGTTGTGGTCGTCGTCGCCAACACTGTCGGTGTGACCACAAACCTCGATGGCCAGTTGCGGATTTTCCCGCATGATTTTCAACAGTTTTTTCAGCTCGACGAAAGAACGTGGCATTAGTTCCGAGCGGTCGTGTTCAAAGTAAATGTCTCGCAGTGGCACTGCCCTGCCAGGCTCCAGCTTGATGTTGGACAGGTCGTCGTCTGGCACGGGGATGGGCAAGATGGGTGGTATTTTTTTTACCAAAACATCCTCGATGTAGTAGTAGCCGAAGGGTAGGCTACCGCTAGGTCCGGGCTTTGTGAGGGTGAGGCTGTCGGGGAGGAAATTGCCGATGACGAGGTACTCTGCCTCTGTGTCGGCGATGAACTTGCCGGAGACTTTCAGCCAGCGGTTGTTGCCTTCGAGCACGTCGTCGGCTTTCACCTGCGGTAATTTGTTGAGCACGCCATCCGTGATTTCCTCGACTTTTTCATTGGAGAAAAAGAAGCCCAAGTTATTGGTGCGTAGTGACTTGGGCAGGTGGCTGACCCACATTTCGGCAAGATAGCTTTGGCCGAGCACGAGCGGTTCGCTGAGTTGGATTTGGATATACTCCCGGCAGTGAGGCTTGCCTTGCCCACATCCGTAGGTGGTGACGCCAACCATCGAAAGACCATTGCGGGGCGTTTGTTTGCCAAAGCCTTTTTCCTCCCAATGCGAGGGTATGCGCACTTTTGGGCCGAAAACGTCGGGGCTGGCATTGCTCGCCGACGACCAGTATTTCATCACATTTGTGAAATGTTCGCCTTTGTAAAACCAACCGATGGGTGGGGAGGCGTACAGTTCAAAGCTGGGGTTGGGAATGATATTTTCAGGCTCGTTGCCCGTCGTTTGGGCAGTGAGCAAATGGCAACGTAACAGGAATAAAATTGGCAGTATACAGCTAAGTTTCATGTTGGTTCGGTTCGGTAGTTTGCTCCAATGGCGAACTGCTAACTCGAAATGCCTTCCACGTAGTTTCTATTTGCCGTTATTTAAAGTTGTTGAAAGAAATCGAGCATCCAGCCAAAGCTTTTTACAGCTATAAAAATAACGAGAACGCCCATCAAAAGTAACGCAAAAAGCACAGCAAGAATAATAGGAAGGGCACTACCGCCATGCTTGCCTCCTTGGTAGTGTTCTTTGAGCAATTTGTAGTTCCTGCGGTTGGCTTTGAAGCTCAAATCAAACAGGTCGCCGAGGATGGGGATGGAGCCCACGAGCGTGTCAAGTAGAATGTTTCCGAGCATCTTCAACACTACCATTCCGCTGGCACCATTGCGTGCCATGGAGATGACGAGCACCCCTGAAAATACAAAAGTAACCAGGTCGCCAGCGTAGGGCACCAGACCCACTAGGAAGTCGAGGCCAAACCGAATGTTGGTACCTGGGATGCGAAAGCGGCTGTCCAGCAAGTCTGACATGGAGTCGAGGTATTTGAACTCCGTGGGGACTGCTTCAACTGGTGTTTTATTCATGTATTAATTTTTTCTTCGCAAAAATGGAAATGAACTGTCAAAGCAGGCACAAAATAAGCTGCCAAAATGTGGAAAACCAAAGAAAACCTTTGCCGGGCTTGGTTTCTCAGTTTGTAAAGATTACTTTTGCGCCGCTTTTGACGAGGGGTGTTTTTTGTTGAAATACAGAATTTGATTGAAATTGAGAATCAGCTGCAACTCATTGATTGTCAAGTAACTTCTCATCTCGATTAGCTTCAAACTATCAATCAAAAAACAAGCTTCATCAAAATCGAGTGTTCACTGGTGGTTTGTGTTGAAAATGCTGGCAATTTGGCCATTTTAGGTCAAAATCCAGCATAAAATTCAATCACCGATTATTTCACCTTTTTAAAAAACATTTGTCAATGCTCGACGAGAATAAGACGAATGACAACATCGAAGAGACAGACGACCTGCTCTCCGATGACACCGTAGTCACTACGGCAAGTGACGAAATTGAAGACGAACTCGAACCCGAAGTAGTGCCCATTGAGGAACTTCTTGGAAATACAGGCGCTTTCGATGACTTCAACTGGGACTCCGCCAACAAACATGGCGTTGCCTACTCAAAAGAAGAGCGTGAGCGCTTAACTGAAAGGTACGACCAAACGCTTAGCTCATTGCTTGAAAACGAAATCGTGGCAGCTACCGTCACCTCTATTACTAGCGGCGATGTAGTCCTCGACCTCAATTTCAAATCTGACGGTCTTGTGTCCGTTGGCGACTTCAAAGACATCCCAGACCTGAAACCAGGCGACAAAGTGGATGTATACGTGGAGCGCCAAGAAGACGAAAAAGGCCAGCTCGTATTGTCACGCCGCAAGGCCAAATTGCTGAAAGCTTGGGAGTCCCTCAAGGATTCCTTCGAGAACGGTACGGTCATCCGTGGTACGGTCATCAGCAAAACCAAAGGTGGTCTTATCGTTGACTGCAGCGGCTTGGAGACATTCCTCCCAGGCTCACAGATTGACATCAAGCCAATCCTTGATTACGACCAGTTCGTGGGCAAGCAGATGGAGTTCAAAGTGGTCAAAATCAACGAGACCATCAAAAACGCCGTTGTTTCGCACAAGGCACTCATCGAAAGCGACCTCGCCGAGCAGCGTGATGCCATCATTGGCCGCCTCGAAAAAGGTCAGGTACTCGAAGGTCTCGTCAAGAACATTACCGACTTCGGTGCGTTCCTCGACCTCGGTGGCGTGGACGGTCTGCTTTACATCACCGACATCTCTTGGGGCCGTATCAATCACCCAAGCGAAGTGCTGCACCTCAACCAGAAGATCAACGTTGCCGTTCTCGATTTCGACGAGAACAAGAAGCGTATCTCTTTGGGTCTCAAGCAGTTGCAACCACACCCATGGGAAGTTCTCTCCGCCAACATCAAAGAGGGCGATACCATCAAGGGCAAGGTTGTTAACGTGGAAGACTACGGTGCATTCCTCGAAGTGATGCCAGGCGTGGAAGGTCTGATTCACGTGTCAGAAGTATCTTGGGGCAACCAGCAAATCAACGCCAAAGATTACTTCAAAATGGGTGCTGAACTGGAAGCCAAAGTGGTTACCATTGACCGTGACGAGCGCAAGATGTCATTGAGCATCAAGCAGTTGACCAAAGATCCATGGGAAGAACTCAGCGAGCGCTTCCCTGTAGGCAGCCGCCACAAAGTAAAGGTGAAAAACCTGACCCAGTACGGCGTGTTTGTGGAACTGGAAGACGGCATTGGTGGCATGATTCACATCTCCGACCTGTCTTGGACGAAGCGTTACTCACACCCATCTGAGTTTACAAAAGTGGGCGCTGAGATTGACGCCATCGTACTGGAAGTGGACAAGGACAACCGCAAGCTGTCCCTCGGCCACAAGCAGACGGAAGAAAACCCATGGGACACTTTCGAGAACGTATTCCCTGTTGGTTCTTACCACCAAGGAACCATCGTTCGTCGTGACGACCGTGGTGCCATCGTTCAGTTACCGCATGGCTTGGAGGCTTTTGCCCCCATCAAGCACCTGAAGAAGGAGGACAACACAACCGCTGAGTTGGATGAAACGCTGATTTTCAAGGTGATTGAATTCAACCGTGACGACAAGCGCCTTCTCGTTTCTCACTCTCGCTACCTCGACGATGTACGTCGTGAGGCCGATGAGACCGTGAAGAAAGAGAAGGACAAAGAAGTTGACGAAACACGCCAAGCAGTGAAGAAGCAACAGACAACTGTTGAGCAACAGCGTTCTACACTGGGCGATTTGGATGTTTTCAGCCAATTGAAAGAGCAGTTGGGTGGCGAAACATCAGAGAGTGACAAGGCGGAATAATTAGTTACTAATTTTCCTAAGCAATAATCGCCGGTTCGGTACTCCGAGCCGGCGATTTCTTTTAGACTAAAAAGGGAGAGCAGAACTTGATTCTGCCCTCCCTTCATTTTTGCCCCCCTTTTGGCAAAGTTTTATTTCAAAAACTCCAAGCTCTTTTTCACGAAGGCGCTCAGTTCGGCACCCTTCAACATCCCTTGGTTGAGCAGGGCGAGGTCAAGCAGGTGCTTGCCAAGGCCAATGCGCTCTTCTCCTTCAGGAAGTTTTAGCAGCTTCTCGGCCACGAATGGGTGATTTGAGTTGACCACGATATTGTACATGTCACCAAAGTCGCCCATCATGCTCATGCCACCACCGCCAAGTGCTTGCATTTCCTTCATCCGTCGCATGAATTCTGGTCGGGTAATCTGCACTGGCTGGTCATTTGGGGAGAGTGCTTTCAACGTCACGGTTGGGCCAGTCTTGCCCTTCACCAAGTCCTCGAAGACGGCTTTTACGGTCTCTTGCTCTTTGTCGCTCAGAACGCTTTCCTGTTTTTCGTCCTTTTGCACGAGGTTGTCAATGGTATCGGAATCCACCCGCACGAAAGTTACGTCCTTCAACTTGTACTCTAGGTGTTGCATGAAGTGGGCATCAATCACGTTGTCGAACTCCAGCACATCGTAGCCACGCTCCTTGGCTGCTTCAATGAGGGCGTGGTGTTCGTCGGCGTTGTGGGTATAAAGCAGTACGGTGCGCTTGTGTTTGTCGGTCTGTGCATCGGCAACCTTCTTTTGGTAATCTTCAATAATGAAGAACTCGCCATCCACGTTTTTCAACAGTGCAAAATCCACGGCTTTTTCGTGAAATTTCTCGTCGGACAGCATACCGTACTTGACAAAAACGCCAAGGTCTTTCCATTTGTCTTCGAATGCCTTGCGATCAGCTTTAAACAGTTCTTGCAGCTTGTCAGCTACTTTTTTGGTGATGTAGCCCGTGATTTTGCGCACGTTGCTGTCGCTTTGAAGGTAGCTGCGGCTGACGTTCAGCGGGATGTCCGGTGAGTCAATGACCCCGTGCAGCAGCGTGAGGAAGTCTGGGACAATCTCTTTCACCTCATCAGTGACATAGACTTGGTTGCAGTAGAGTTGTATCTTGTTTTTCTGTACTTCCAGTGTGTTGCTCAGTTTTGGGAAATACAGGATACCTGTCAGGTTGAACGGGTAGTCAATGTTCAGGTGTATCCAAAACATCGGCGACTGGTAGCTGAAAGGGTAAAGTTCTTCGTAGAAATTCCGGTAATCGTCATCGGTCAGTTCATTCGGTTGCTTTTTCCATGCTGGCAAATGGTTGTTGATGATATTGTCAACCTCAATTTCCTTAGAAGATTTATTATCGCCTTCGCCCTCATCCACTGTCTCCTTGCGGGTTCCGAACTTGATGGGGATTGGCAGGAACTTGCAGTATTTTTTCAAAAGTTCCTCAATGCGGCTGTCTTCTAAAAACTCCTTGCTGTCTTCGCTGATGTGCAGGATGATGTCTGTGCCACGTGTCGTTTTTTCGCTTGGTGAAATGCTGAACTCGGGGTTGCCATCACAAACCCAGTTGACGGCGGACTCATCTGTTCGCCAAGATTGTGTATTGACTTCTACTTTATCTGCGACCATGAAGGCAGAGTAGAACCCAAGGCCAAACTTACCGATAATGTTGTGCTCGCCCTGATACTTCTCCACGAACTCTTGCGCACTGGAAATAGCGATTTGATTGAGGTATTTGTTAACCTCTGCCTCGCTCATGCCGATTCCTTTGTCCCGGATGGTGAGCGTGCCCGCAGTTCTGTCGGTGATTATTTCAATCGTGAGGTCACCGATTTCGCTCTGAAGTTCGCCACGAGAGGCCAGAGACTTCAGCTTGGTGGTAGCATCAATGGCATTGGCGACAAGTTCCCTCAAAAAAATCTCGTGGTCCGAGTACAGGAACTTTTTGATGATGGGAAAAATGTTTTCGCTTTGTACGGAGATATTGCCTTTTTGCATGTTTGTTAGTTGTTGTTATTGATGGTTTTATAAAAGAACACTGGGTGTTGCAGGCCAATGAGCAAAATTATTTTTTTTGACACTGACTTGTAATCAAAACAGCCATTTCAAAGTATATGCCACTGCATTTTGCCTGACAAAATGACTGTTTTTGTTGGCATTCCAACGGATAGCAAATATGAGACATGGTTTATGAAGTAGATATAATAGTCTTTTTTGACGTCACAGTTATGCAAAAATCAAAAAGAATGGGCACTGCTTTTGCCTGTATTCTTGTGCCGTTGTTTTGATAAAAATAATCAAACTATATGGTAAATACTGTTAAACAAATTCATGGATTAAAAGAAGCTGAGTTCAATATGAACATAGTCAATGAAATTCATGGAAATAGGGTAAAGGACTTGATAACCAAGTTCTTTTATCGAGACAGTCATTTGTGTTTTCACATTCTATTGTGTGTGGATGGAGGAGAAACAGTTTTCTTCCGAGAGTTTACGGATTATGCGGAGTACAAGAAGGCTTTCAGTGATTTGCAACAGGCTAGGCTCAATAATATAATTATCAATATTCCGAGAAAAAATCTGACTGCAACCAGCTTTGTTGCAAAAGTGGCATGATTTTCGGACTAATTACCACGTTTTCAAAATGAAATTCGGATTCAGCCTGTTCGCCCTCCCACACTGAGTTTTGATTCCGAACGACCCCGCTTCCCTTAAACCACTCAATTGAATTCAGCTATTATTTTAGCCTATTTCGGCAATAAAGATACGGATGAAGCCCACCCCGGCTTTAAAGATGTTAGCGAATTTCGCCCATCAAATCCAAAGACGTCTTCGGGGCAGAAGTGCCTCGGGACAGTGAGTGAGACCAGTTCGTTTGGGGGGTAGAGCTGGTCTTAAACTCACTTTTTTTCTTTTTAAAAGGGCAACGATGTATATCATCGTTGCCCTTTTTACATTCAATCTTTTAGCTTTTCGTTCGAAGCATGTCGCGCTGCGTCTCGCCTCGTTTTTTTCTCCAAATTTTTCTCCATTGCCTCCGTCAGGTTTACTCCTGTTTGGTTGGCCAAGCAAATTAGTACGAAAAGCACATCTGCCATTTCGTCTGCTAAGTCAGCTTTGGCAGTTGCTGCTAGCTCCGGTTTCTTGAACGACTGCTCGCCGTACAATCGCGCCATGAGCCTTGACACTTCGCCAACTTCCTCCATCAACAGTGCCGTATTTGTAAGTTCGTTGAAGTAGCGGACGCCAATAGTTTTTATCCAGTCATCCACTGTTTTTTGTGCTTTTGCAATGGTCATTTCTTAGGCTTTAACGTGAAAGGAAAATGGCTAGGCAGCTTACTCCAAGCTGTCAAAGATATCGTCCAGTTCGTCAAACGACTTGAACCCCACTTTTTCCTCTGTACCACCAGTAAGGCTTAACCCTTCTGGTTGGAGCGTTTCAATCACTAACTGGGCTTCACTGGCTTGAAAGTCGAGAGCGAGCAAGATTTTATTTTTCGAAAAAAGGTGCTTTAAAAAATTTAGAGATAGTGGTTTGTCTGTTTTAAGTTCTTCCCAATTAATACCTGCTTTCGTAAAGTCGAGCAAAAAGTAGGTGCAACAATTGGTGTAAGCCGATAGGTGTGCTTCGATTTCGGCTTCAGAAGAATTTCTCTCGACCACTACTTCTTTGATGAAAGTGAGGTTTGGCAGTTTTTCAAGCGTTACGGCTGGTGTGTACATGCCCACCTGCACCGCATCAAAATGCAACTGTTCATCGGCGCCCGTTATTTCCTCGGCAGTGGCAAAATCAAACTCCCCGACGAGTTTCACACCGTCCACCCACTCAGCGATGGCCTTGGCCCCAACCAGTGAAATAGCCGTTTTAGGGTCGCCTGATAGGCGGAACCCCAACCATTCGACTTCTCTTGCCGCAAAGTACCGAGCATCGGTGAGGTTGTTGACTGCGCTGGCCTTTATTTTTGTTTTCAGCATTTTTGAAAATGGCTAACTTGTTGGCCACAAAGCTAAGTAATGTACTGCCAAGCTCCAGCTTCATGACTTAAATTGACGCCATGCCGAAAGAATCTTATTTCGAACAAGTTTATGATGTGGTGCGCTGCATACCGTCAGGCCGTGTGACGACCTATGGTGCTATTGCCAGCTTTCTGTCACTTGGCTCTGCGAGAATGGTAGGATGGGCTCTGAATCATAGCTTTGGAGAATTGGACGTGCCCGCTCACCGTGTGGTTAACAGAAAGGGTGAACTATCTGGCAGGTCTCATTTCTCGCCGCCAACTTTGATGCAGGAGTTGCTGGAAAATGAAGGAGTGAAGGTGGAGAATGACCAGGTGGCGGATTTTGAAGAGCACTTTTGGAATCCTTCCGACCATTTTTAGCAATTGTTTAGAAAGGCCCCAATGGTATTCTTTAAAGCAACTTCATCAAAAAAATTGCTTTGAATGCCAGTTCGTGACTTTGCTTCCCGTATTCCTTCGCTGAGTTTCAGTGCGTTTTGCATTTGGGCGAAAAAAATATTTTCCTCCGCAAATTTCTCTGCCAGATATTCCTGTTCCGTTTGCCCTGGAGTGGGCACGAGCAGGGCAGGTTTTCCCAATCTAGCCAAATCCATGATGGTGCTGTAACCCGAACGACCAATGAAAACGCCACTTTCGAGGATAGCGTTGTTCAAGGATGTTGAAGTCATCGAAGCCACAATTTCAATGTTTTTCAGGTGAAAGGCTGGGCTGCTGGTTGGTTGGGTTGTTGGTTTTCCTTGCACGATGAGCAGTCGTCCGTTTATTTGCCCTGCTTGGTTAATGATTGCTTTTTCAAAATTAGTGCGCTGAGGCTCCGGACCAGAGAGCACTGCTATGGCAGCGTAGCGCTCGTTTTGTGGTGCTCCAAGTTGCATCCTAGTCAATGCGCCGATATACTTGGCCGTGTTCTGTAATCGCCGATGGATTGGATGGGAGAGCTCACCCGACAAATTAGGTTGCCCCTGTACATCAGGTATCCAACACTCATCGAACTGGTTGATAATCAAACGGTTGAAAAAGTTTACCACTTTTTTGAACCAAGCAAATGGCGCAGGAATATAGACCTGATGCGTGATGAAAGCACAGCGCTTTTTTGAAATATAGCAACCAAATCGGTTGTCAGAAATGACACCAGTAATACCGTGGAGTGTTGCCAGTCGTTTTACGGCCCAATGTTCTTGCCAAATGGCCCACAGGATTTTTGGTATTTGGGTGGTGATGTTCCAAACCATGTTGCTGCTGCGGTACTGAACATCGTAGGTAGGCAGCTCAAAACTTGTCAATTCGGGAAATTCCTGTCGGAGCAGTACCAGTGCCCTGCCGCCTGAGGCGAGCAGTACTTCGGCGCCCTGTCGTTGCAACTCTAGGATGATGGGAATGCAACGGGTGGCATGCCCTAGTCCCCAATCGAGTGGCGCAACGAGTATTTTTTTCGGTTGGCTCAAGGATTTGCTAAATTTGTGCTTCTCGTAAACCTGTTGCGAACATGAAATTACTACGCTGGCACATAATGCTACTGTTTTTTCTCTCCTGCCTCGTGTTGTTGATGGGATGTCGTGCTAGTGACTGTACTTGCCCCTAAAACGAAGTAGGGGCATGCCTCCATGAAGTACGCCCCTACCTACCTAAGCAGTTATCTTCGCATTAATTCAGCCTTATTTCGTCGTCCGTGTCGTTGAAGAACTTATACTCCGACACCTGGTAGCTGTTATCTGCTTTGATGGCTATCCATTTGTAGTATTTCCCGTACCATTTCATCTGGGCGTTTGGCAAGCCTTTTTTCAAGAAAGCATGCACAAATGGATGTGTTTTCAGTATCAATTTGCCTTTCGTGCCAGATTCCAAGATGAATTTAAGGTCACGTTCAATTAGGTCGGTCACGAGTACTGATGGTGTTACCTTACCCGTGCCGTGGCAAGCTGGGCACTGTTCAGCAGTGTTGATTTTAACCTCCGGCCTTACTCGCTGGCGGGTAATTTGCATCAACCCGAACTTGCTCAACGGCAGGATGGTGTGCTGAGCCCGGTCTTTGCGCATGGCATCCCGCATCACTTTGAAGAGTTCCTTCTTGTGTTCGTTGTTGCGCATATCAATGAAGTCAATGGTGATAAGGCCACCAATGTCTCTTAGGCGCAACTGCCTAGCGATTTCCTCTGCTGCTTCAGTGTTGACGTTAAGTACAGCTTCCTCTTGATTGGTTCCCGTCATCTTGTGGCCACTATTGACGTCAATGACGTGCATTGCCTCTGTTGATTCGATGACGATGTAGGCACCACTGTTCATGGTAGCCGTTTTCCCAAAGGAAGACTTTATCTGGCGGGTTACGCCATGTGTTTCAAAAATCGGCTTGTTTTTGTTGTGCAGCGATACGATATCCACCTTGTCTGGGGCGATGTTGCCCAAGAAGTGGCGGATGTTCTGATAGAGCTGCTTGTCGTTGACGACGATTCGATTGAAAGAATCGCTGAGGATGTCCCGCAGAATGCTGCTCGTCTTGTCAAGCTCACTGAGTAGCTTGGCGGGGGCTTTGGCTCCTTGCAATTGGTTGAAAACGTCCTCCCACTTGCTCTGCATCATGGCCAGCTCCTCATGCAGGTCTTGTATGCGCTTGCCTTCTGCAGCTGTGCGTACGATGACACCGAAGTTCTTTGGCTTGATGCTCTCAATCAATGATTTCAGGCGCTTTCGCTCTTCAGCGTTTGCGATTTTTTTGGAAACGGCTACCACGTCTGAAAACGGGGTGAGCACCAAAAAACGACCAGGTATCGTCAATTCGCAACTGAGTCGAGGCCCCTTGGTTGAGATAGGTTCTTTCAGGATTTGTACCAGAATGGGCTGCCGCTTCGTGACAACTTGATCCATCTTGCCCGTTTTGATTATCTCAGGCTCAATTTTGAAGCTGTCGAGCGATGGCGTGGTCTGGCTTCCGGAAAGTACGCTGTTGGTGTACTTGAGTAGTGATTTTAGCTTTGGCCCTAGGTCGGTGTAGTGAAGGAACGCCTCTTTTTTGTGGCCAATGTCCACAAAAGCAGCGTTGAGATTGGGCATTGTCTTGATGATTTTGCCCAGAAATATGTCACCTACCGTGAAATTGTTGTTCGTTTTTTGGTGGTGCAGCTCAACGAGCTTGCTATCCTCCAGTAGCGCAATTTCTACTTCGGTGGGCGTAGAATTGATGATTAATTCCTTATCCACGATGGGTTCATTTTAAACTCCAAAAAGGAGTTTAGTAGGAACAGCAATGCCAAGACGTCCGCTACCGTACGTTGATTCGGATAAGGTCATAAGGAAAGAAATCCAAAGGAAGGAGCAAATGTTAGTTTTGAAAGGCCGACTGGCTATTTTCTACTGAAAAGTGGAAGTTTCTGCGGCGTAGCTGTGTTCAAATGGGCTGCCTTCTACCGCTCCTCTTTGCCCCTTCGAGTTCCACTTTTATCAATTTACTGGCCTAAAACGCTCAGACTATTGGGTGATGAATTCACCGAAAATGGTTTGGTTGTTTTTTTTGGGCAGAACCGGGTGTTTTAATAGAACCCCGTCGGTTTTGGGACTAATAGCCTTTTCGGTTGCTCCTTTCGGTTAGGTTTTGCAATGTTGACCTGATAAAAATCCCCGGTACGACAGACCGGAACAGCAATTGGCAACTCAATACGGAACGTCCGTAGAGCTGCCAATCGCTTACAAGGTTTAGCTAAACCTACCGGTTTTTCTTCTTATGACGGTTCTTACGCAATCTTTTTTTGCGTTTGTGTGTCGAAATTTTGTGACGCTTACGCTTTTTACCACAAGGCATGTCAGTATCTCTTAAATTAAGTTAACAAATAAAGGTCACTGTGTCATTGGGTTGGAATAGCGCCGGGGTCATTGCGTTCCAGCAGCCAATGGCTCAGTTACCAGGTAATTTCTCGCATTTCGATTTGAATTCAGTTGCTTTTGCAGTGTCGCCCAAACCTTCGTATGCTTGTGAAAGAAGGCAGGTGGCGGACTTATTGTCTGGCTCCAGTTCTACCACTCTCGAAAGCCGTTGCACAGCTTTGTCGAATTGTGACGTTTTGATGGCCAAGCGCCCCAATTGGGTCAAGACCAGCACGTTGTCTGGGTACTGTTTGTTCAAATCCACCAACATCAAAATTCCTTTCATGGGGGTATCCTTTGGGGGATTCTCCGCATAAACCAGCGCAAGATTGACCTTGTGCTGCATGTTGGCAGGATTCAATGAAGCCGCTTTTTCCAGTGCCTGAACGGCATGGTCGGTGCAAAAACTCCTGATTTTTTCTTCTTGCTCCCTTTGGAGACAAATGGAGTATGTGGTGCCAGCAATGGACCACGATGCTTCATCCCGAGTTATTTCTGCCACTTTTTCAGCGTAGTAGCCTGAAATATTCGGTTTTTCCAGTTGATACCACAAGCTGGAAAGCTTCTTGTAAGCCGTAGCTTTGGCAGTATCTTGGACTGCTTTTTCAAGGTCGCCTTCCAAGGCCATCACAGAAGCAGACGCTTGTGCTGGCAGGCCTGTTTTGGCATCCAGCAGCATGGAGTTGATGTCCGTGCTGGCGAATGAATTGGCCCTTTGTTTTTCAATCTCTTTGTGCTTACTAGGTTTTGTATCAAAACCAAAATACAGGACGGCAAACAATAAAATTACCGCTGAAATCAAAATCCATTGGCTTTTGTTCATCAATGCTGCTTTTGCTTTGACTTAAGGCAATTGCTTGCACAAAGATTCATATCAATCGTCGCTCTCATCTTCTGGCAGATGATCCACATTTCCTTTCACGTGCTCAACAAATACTTTTGCAGGCTTGAAAGACGGAATATAGTGTTCCGGTATGTCTATGGATACATTGCGCTTGATGTGGCGCCCGATCTTTTTCTTCCTTCTTTTGATTACGAAGCTTCCGAAGCCCCTGATGTACACGTTGTCGCCACCGGCAAGTGAATTTTTCACCGACTTGAAGAATTCTTCAAGCGTCACCAAGACGTCGACTTTCGCAACACCGGTTTTTT
>CAYTZS010000007.1:0-58596 GCA_964442355.1 uncultured Saprospiraceae bacterium
TCGAAGATGCCGCCGCCGTTTGTTTTGTGGGGTTTTTGGGATGATTTTCTAAGGAAAATCATCCATTTGCCCTTTTCAGAGTATAGTGAGTGCCGAAAATTCGGGGTGATTCATGTTTGGGCAAAAGACTGGTGAATTACTTCACCACGACCTCTTCGACCTTGGTTCCATGCTGGTTTTCCATTTTCAAATAATAGATTCCAGCAGCCAAATTGTTGATGTCGAATTGGTGTTCTTTCTCGGATGTTGGCTTGGCTGTAAGTACCGTGCGCCCTTCAGCGTTGAGCAGGCTCAGTTTGACGATGGGCAAATCGCAGCTTTGCCATTCAATTTTCAGCATGCCGTGAGCGGGGTTTGGAGAGATATTCACAACGCAACCAAAAGCCTCTTTTGTAGGGGTAAATAACTCCGTGTCGGTCCACCAAACATCAGCATGCTGGACCTCGGCAAGTTGCGCCAGCGTGGCCACTGTGCCTTTGACGACATCGGCCATGAAAGTGAAATTCAGCGTTTCAACCTTGTCGTTGGGAGTGTGGTAATTTGGATTGCGGAAGTTGGCGCCGTCCGTTAACATGATGGCAGGCATATTTTCTAACCAAAACGGTGCATGGTCGCTCCTGCCAAGGTCGGGCGTGAGTGCCTGCCAGTTGGCGGGTGCAGCCACGGATACGGTTCTGAGAGATGGAGCGTAGTTCGCCGAAATATCTTCAAACTGTTGCATCAATGTCGCTGAATTGCCCACTTTCCCAACGTTGGTGATGAAGTTGCCCTTGAAATCCTGGGAAGCAACCTCGTTGTAGGCGTCAGGGAAAAGCAGGTTGAACCCCACTGGCAGGGTCTGAGAATTGGGGGCAGTGGAATAGTATCCAATCATTTCAAGTGCAATCATACCAGCGATGTTTTCACCACTGGAGATGCCGTTCTGGGTGTACTGCAAGCTGCCCAAGAGGCCGGCTTCTTCCAAATCGAACCCAATGTATTTGATGGATTTTTTGGTGGGGTACTGCGAGAGGATGCGCACTGCTTCCAACATGCCAGCTACTGCCGAGCCGTTGTCGTCAGCACCCGGTGCATCTGAAACTGTATCGAAATGGCCACCGAGGATGTAGGTATCGCCGCTAGTACCAGTGCCGTTTTGCTTACCGACGATGTTCTGCGCATTGTAACCACCGTAGGCAAATTCTTGGAGCGACGTTTCAAGCCCATTGTCGAGTAGCTGCATCCAAATCATGTCTTTGGTTTCCTGCAAATGTGCCGCCCCGGCCGAACGGTGCCTTACCCCTTCGATGAAGCTCAAGTCGGCGTACAGCCGAGTGCTGTCCACTTGGTCAACAAGTGACTGAATATCAATGGGTTGCAGGTCATCCGCTACGAGCATCAAGCGGAAGTCATTAGCCTGTGCGGCGTAAGCGGAGTAGTCCCAAGTGATTTGCTTGCCAAGGCCAGGCGTAACACCTGCACCAAAGTCACCCGTGGCGTTGTCGGTGTTGAAATTCAAGGCAGCTGCTCCTTTTTCGGCAGCTCGGAGTGTAATTGTGCAGGCATCTGACTCCGAATCCGATAGGTCGTATTGGATGAGTAGTTGGTTGTTAGAGCCTAGTTGAACTTGAACATTGGAGAGCACAGGGGGCTGGTTTTGCCCAAATGAAAGGCTGCTGACTAGCAGGCCAAGTGGTAAGATTGCTTTTCTCATAAATTTCAGGTTTTGATGATGAATCGGCAAATTTAGCCAAACCTGAAATTCTCCTCATGGTTTAAATCAACGCCCTTTGTCTCCGTTCAGTTTGGCGGTGTTCCTTGAAATTTCGGTATCAAGGTTGTGCTTAACAAGTGGGAAAGAAAAACTGGAATAGTGGGAAAATTTCTTGCTGTGCTTGAGCGGCAGCTTGTATTGTTTGGCAAACCCTTCTAGGAAGTTCTTCATCAAGTCGGTGCTCACGTTCTTAGAGTTGGGCTTCAAGTGAAAACCAATATGGTCAAAGCTGCCATCTGGTCGCCAGAAAAAATGGATCCATGCGTTGATGCCTTTGAGGTCGAATTCGACCAATTCTGCATAGGCTTCCATCTCACGCATCATGCCCATGAGTTTGTTGTAAGCGAAGTTCATGTCGTCGTCGCAAACATCGAGTAGGGTAGATTGCCCAGACATCATTTCTTCGTACCGCTTGTTGTATTCGCCGAGTAGAAAAACTGTTGGCACGTCTTGTGTCAAGGGCAACTTGGAAGCTTTGCTGTTTTGTGAGAAAACAGCAAAAGGGGCGCAAAACAGCAGCGACCAAACAAAGAGGTTGGCCTTAGATAGATTTTTCATCGTCTCAACAACTAATTGAATAATTTACGTCAAGCGGTGTCCAAAATTGAGTCAATTGGTTTTCAAATAATTGTGTGAAACGGGCTCTGAGCGAGTGAAAATTTTTGGAAGACCTAAGTTGGTGCGGAAAAACAGTAGCTTTCTACAAAATTACAATGAGTATCTGAACTATTCATGCGTTCGTCTAAAAATAAACCAAGAAAATTCATAACCCCTTAACTTGCAGGCTTTTATGAAACAACTATCTGAGAAAACTACAAAGTGCTGACATGATAATTGACATTCTTTTCTTGTTGGTGGCAGGTTGGGGCTTTTACCAAGGCTACTCACGGGGCATTATCAAAACGGTGTTCACGGTCTTTTCGATTGTGTTCGGGCTGATGATTGCCTTTAAATTTACGCCTGCCGCTACTCGGTTTTTGGAGACTGCTTTCCACTCTGACAGCCCACTCAATTTTATAGCTGGTTTCCTACTCGCATTTGCACTCACCATGATTATTATTCGAATGACTGCGCAGTTTTTTGAAAAAACATTGCAAGCTGCCAATATCAACTTCATCAATCAAACTGCAGGCGGCATCCTTCTGGGGGCACTTTACACACTGGTTTACAGCCTTTTACTTTGGTTTTGCGATCAAGCGCACATTGTCACTCCTGAAAACTCAAAGGATTCAATGACCTACCAGCACCTGCGTGCGTTTCCCAGTAAAATGAAAGGTGTTTACGAATTTGTGAAACCAGGTTTTAAGGATTTTTGGCACGAATCGGTGCGGTTCATTGACCGCATGGAGGAAAAAAGTATGAAGGAAACAGAATCGCAGCCTACCATTTTTGATATTCCAGAAGAGCAAGAGGCCGAGAAGCAACCAGACAGCAATGAATAAGCGGTTGACTTTAACCAACCCTGTTTAAATTATACTTTTTTGATAGAGTTACTTGCATCTAATTTTCCACTTACCTATCTTTGCCCCGAAATCAATTTTCAAATGACGCATTTCATCAACCATACCAGCCAGTTTTGCAGCCACATGATGTGTTGTTGCTGTTGCTGTATGGCTCGGTAAAATGCGCTGAATTGGTTCAACAAATCCTTTGTGGGGTTTCGCAAGAAAAGCCTTTTCGGAGCAGATGCACGGAAAGGCTTTTTGTTTTTGGCAAATTTTTGAGCCAAGAAAAAATTTGACACACAATTACTTGACGTTTTTGAAAAACTGTAATGAATTCTAAATCAATATTTCACATCGCTTTTATGGCTATGATGCCCTCCATGATGATGGCTTGTTGTTGCTGTTGTCGCAGCCACCCACTTGGGTACGGTTTCGGTTCAGGCTCAATAGCGATGGATTGATTTTCATAAATCACCTACTGCTGCGAAAGCCCTTCCGGGAAACTGTTCACCGGGGGGGCTTTTGTTTTTTATCATTCAAAATCATGTGACCATGTCCAATTTAGACCACCTTTCACACCTGCAAGAAGCCGACCGTGCCGACATCATCGAACTGGGCCAGCGGGCAGCCGCTTTCCGCAGCGGCGAAGAAGACCCTGAGCGCTTCCGCCATTTCCGCCTCACGAGGGGTGTGTACGGCCAGCGCCAGCTCGACGTGCAGATGTTCCGCACAAAAATACCCTACGGCAAGTTGACCGCCGACCAACTGGCAGTGCTGGCTGACCTCGCCGACCATTACGCCAACGGCAAGCTGCACCTCACCACTCGCCAGAACGTGCAATTGCACTACGTCAAGCTGGAAGATTCCATCAAAATATGGGAGGGCCTTGCCGCCAGCGGCATGACCGGGCGAGAAGCCTGCGGCAACACCGTCCGCAACATCACTGGCTCGGCCAAGGCGGGCATTGATCCACACGAGCCGTTCGACGTGTCGCCGTATGTGCAGGCCATGTTCGAATATTTCCTGCGCAACCCCATTTGCCAGGACATGGGTCGTAAAATCAAGACAGCTTTCTCGTCGAGCGAGCAGGATTCGGCCTTCACGTACATTCATGATTTTGGGTTTATCCCTCGGATACAAGTTGTTGACGGGCAGGAAGTTAGAGGCTTCAAGGTGTTGGTGGCAGGTGGCCTCGGCGCTCAGGCGATACCCGCCCAAGTGGCCTACGAATTTCTGCCCGCCGACCAAATTATCCCGTTCAAGGAGGCGGCGCTGCGGGTTTTCGACCGCCACGGTGAACGGGAGAAGCGCATGAAGGCGAGGCTCAAGTTTTTGGTGCAAAAAATCGGGCTGGCCACCTTCCTCGAACTGGTGGAGGCGGAGCGCAAAGCCATCAAGTTCCAAAGCTACCCGATTGACGCTTCGCAGCCCTCGCAGGTGGTGCTGCCGAATGAGTTTTACGAACTCAACGTGACCATTTCCGACTCCGACAAGTATGCCAACTGGCTGAAAACCAATACTTTCGAGCAAAAAAAGGCTGGCTTTTTTGGGGTAAACTTGAAGGTGAGACTCGGCAACCTAACCGCTGCCGATGCCCGTCAGCTATCGGTTTTGGTGAAAAAATTTGCTGCTGACGATGTGCGGATTACCATGAACCAAGGCCTGCTGCTGCGCTTTGTGCAAAAGGCTGCACTGCCGCACTTGTTCAACGGCCTCGAAGCCCTCGGCCTCGCCGACCCCGGCTTCGATTCCACTGCCGACATCACGGCCTGCCCCGGCACCGACACCTGCGCCCTCGGCGTCACGAGCAGCACGGGCCTCGCCAGACAACTCGAAAACGTGGTTCGGGAGGAGTACCCCCACCTGCTCGAAGAGACGAATTTGAAGATAAAAATCAGCGGCTGCATGAACTCCTGCGGGCAGCACATGGCCGCCAGCATCGGCTTCCACGGCAGCAGTTTGAAGCGGGAAAACCTCGTCGTGCCTGCCATGCAGGTGGTGCTCGGTGGTGGTGTTGATCCAGATGGCACGGGGCAATTGTCCGAAAAAATCATCAAGCTGCCGACTCGCCGCATCCCATCCGCATTGAGAGTGGTACTCGACGATTACGAACAACACGCTGGTAATCAATATTTTAACCTATACTTCCGCTCCCGTGGCGACCGCTATTTCTACGACCTGCTGAAGCCGCTGGCAGACTTGAGCAGCTTGCAGGACGGCGAGGTTTTCGATTGGGAACAATCGCAGGAGTACGTGCAGGCAATCGGGGTAGGGGAGTGCGCTGGGGTTGCTTTCGACGTGGTGGGTGCCATTATCGGCGACGCCCAAAAGAAGCTGCGGTCGGCGGAGGGCTACTTGTCGAAAGGAGCGTTTGCGGAAGCGATTTACAGCGCCTACACGGGCATCGTCATCGGGGCGAAGGCGGCGCTGCTGGCCCATGACGTGCGCTGCAACACGCACATTGGTATTCTCGAAGATTTCCAAAAACACTACGTAGCCACGGGGGATTTTTTCTTGGCAAACGGCGACACGGACTTTGTGGAGCATGTGCTGGAAGTGAACCAGCACGAGCCAAAGGCCGATTTTGCCGAAGGCTATTTGAACAAAGCAAAATCATTTCTGGAAAAAATTATCGTGCTGCGTGAATCGCAATTAGCTGATAAACAGGTAGTTGAGAATTATCGTGCCTGATAGGTTTAGAAGGTTTAAAGGGTTTAGGAGGTTTAGCGCCGCCACCTCTAAACACTTTAAACCTCCTAAACCTCCTAAACTACTTTAGCATGAAAAATAGTCCAAAAATAACGCTGGTCGGTGCTGGCCCCGGCGACCCAGAACTCATCACACTGAAAGGCATCCGAGCCTTGCGGCAAGCCGACGTGGTGCTGTACGACGCCCTTGCCAGCAACGAACTACTCGATTTTGCGCCAGCCAAATCCCTCAAAATCTACGTGGGCAAACGGGCGGGCAAACACTCGCTCCGGCAGGAAGAAATCAATGAGCTGCTGGTGCAAAGTGCCCGCCGCTACGGCCATGCGGTGCGACTGAAAGGCGGCGACTCCTTCGTATTTGGCCGTGGCTTCGAGGAGGTGGAGTACGCCCGTGGTTTCGGCATCGAGGTAGCGGTGGTGCCGGGCATCACGAGCGCCGTGGCTGTGCCGAGTGCCGTGGGTGTGCCGCTCACGCACCGGCGAAGCAGCGAGAGTTTTTGGGTGCTGACTGGTACGACCAAAGACGAACAACTCAGCGACGACCTGCGCCTTGCCGCTCAATCTTCGGCCACACTGGTGATTTTGATGGGGGTGCAAAAACTCCGTCAAATCGCCGAGGTGTTGGCCGAGGCAGGCAAGGCCGACCTGCCTGCGATGGTCGTCCAGCACGGAACCACACCGTTGGAACGCTCGGTGGTAGGAACAGTAGCCAACATCGCCGACTTGGCTGAGCAAGCGGGCATAGGTACGCCGGGCATTATTGTAATCGGTGAGGTTGTGGCTTTGCACCAAGCTTCCCAATTCGCCGAAATAGTAAATCAACAATTCAACAATCCAGCAATTTCAATCATCCAAAAATGACAACTCAATCCATTTCCAATCCATTGTATCCTGTTTTTCTGAAGCTGCACGAGCTTGACTTGCTGATAGTCGGGGCTGGTGAAGTGGCGCACGAAAAACTTCATTTTATTCTCAAAAACAGCCCAGGTGCCAACGTGACGGTGGTGTCGCCGTGGATTTCACCGAAGATTTTTGAGCTGCTTCGGGTGCATGCCGGGCATCGGGTCACCTTCCGTCCTCGTGATTTTGAACCGACGGATGTCGTTGGTTTTCAATTGGTTATCGCAGCGACGAACAACCGACCGCTAAACGAGCAGGTGCGGGATGCCGCCAAAAGTTGGGGCGCACTCGTGAACGTGGCCGACACGCCCGACCTCTGCGATTTCTACCTCGGCGGGGTGGTGACAAAAGGTGATCTTAAAATTGCTATTTCTACAAATGGAAAATCTCCTACTTTTGCCAAACGCCTCCGACAGATTTTGGAGGATGCGCTGCCAGATACTACGCCCAACCTGTTAAGAAATCTTCATTCGCTAAGAACAAGGCTGACGGGCGACTTTCAAGCGAAAGTTGACCAATTGAACGACCTGACCGCCTCGCTGGTGGCACAGAAAAATTGATGCTGTGAAGTCTCAATGCCCGGATTAGTACAAAGGAGCGAAGAGCTGTGGTTTTAAATTCTACTAATACGGTCAATTTTGTTAAATTAGTGAACAATCATTTAAAATGACTTTGGAACAACGACCACTTGCACTGGAGGAAAAGACTGCCGAATGGCAGGACATCAGCGTGGAACTCCTCAACGATGTTTTCACGCCGCTGCCGTACCAAGAGCGCATTCGGCTTTTGTACAAATATTTTCGGGACGAAGACGTGCTGCTCACTTCTTCTTTCGGTACCAGTTCAGCCTTTTTGCTGTACTGGATTTCCGAAATCAGGCCCAGCCAGCGAGTGCATTTCATTGACACGACCTACCACTTCCCGGAGACGCTGACTTACAAGGAAAAACTAACGGCGTTGTTTGGGCTGGAGGTATTGGACGTGCTGCCCGACCCCACGCAGAACGCCTTGACTACCGATGAAAGTTGGTGGGTGGAGCATCCCCGCATGTGCTGTACCATCAACAAAGTAATGCCATTGGAACCCATCAAAGCTGCCCACAAGGTCTGGATTTCGGGGCTGATGTCGTACCAAACTGAGTTTCGGTCACACTTGCGGGTTTTTGAGCGTCAGGGTGACATTCTGAAATTCCATCCGCTCATCGACATTGACGAAGGTGAGTTGCTCTACCATTTTTCGTTGCACAACCTGCCCCAACATCCGCTGGAGTACAAGGGCTACGGTTCCATTGGTTGCGTTCACTGTACCAAAAAGGGAGAGGGCAGGGACGGCCGTTTCAAAGGTCAAAGCCGGACTGAGTGCGGGCTGCATCCGGGGTATTTCATCAAGAAGTAACCCGGAAATCCTTTTAGGGAACACCCCGGCAAATATTTCCAGACTACATTTGCCCCATGCAAAACCACCTTATTGAAGACTGGAAGCGCAGGAAGGGAAAGGCCGAAGGCGAGAACCAGGAAATCGTGAAGCGGCTGAAACGCCGACAGGGCAAGCAACTCGACGTGCTGGCAGACAAGGTACACGACGAAGTTTTCGAGAAAATTGACTGCCTAGACTGTGCCGGGTGCTGCACGGGCATCCCGCCCATCGTCACCAAGGCCGATGTGACCCGCATCAGCAAGGATTTTGGCATGAAACCCGCCGAGTTCGAGGCTAAATACCTCACTGTGGACGAGGACGGCGACACGGTGATGAACACCACGCCTTGCCCCTTCCTGTTTGCCGACAACAAGTGCATGATTTACGACATCCGCCCCCGTGCCTGCCGACAATACCCGCACACCAACTACCTCGATTTTTCAAAAAACATGCGGCTTCATGCACCGAATGCCAATGTGTGCCCGGCGGTTTTTCATATTCTGAGGGAGATTGAAAAGCGGTTGAATGGAGAATTGAAAATTAAAAATTGAAAATGCCCGTGTGCTCGCCAACTTTCAATTTTCAATTCTCCATTTTTCATGCTTAACTCAACTCAGCGCCTACCTTCTCCAGCAGTGCTTTCGTCAGTTTGATGCCTTCGTCTTCAGGCTTCGAGCCCTCGAACTCGATACCTATGTAGCCCGTATAACCGGCGTCCTTCACCACTTTCAGCATCTTGCGGTAGTCGGTTTCGATGCAGTTGCCCTCAGCATCGAACTCGTTGGACTTGGCGCTGACACCCTTCGCAAATGGCATCATTTCCTGTACGCCGAGGTAGCGGTCGTACTCCTCGATGCACTTGCCGCCCCACGGGTCGCCGTCTTTGTTGTCACGTTTCACGCAGAAGTTGCCGAAGTCGGGCAGGCAGCCCACGTTGGGCTTGTTGATTTGCTTCATCACCCCAGAAAGCCAAGCGCCGTTGGAGGAAAAGCCGCCGTGATTTTCCACGATGACGTTGATATTGGCCTTGGCGGCATATTCGCCGAGTTTGCCTAGGCCCTCGACGGCAGCCTTGGCAGCTTCTTCGGCTTTTGGGTTTTCACTGAAAGCATTCACCCGGATGCTGTGGCAGCCGAGCGTTGCGGCGGCGTCCACCCATTTTTTGTGGTTTTCGATGGCCTCTGCCAATTTCTTCTTGTCCGTTTCGGCCATGCCGCCCTCACCGTCAATCATGATGAGGAGTTGCTTCACACCGTTGTCGGCAGCCCGTTTGTTCAGGTCGGCGAGGTAGGCAGCGTCTTTGGCCTTGTCCTTGAACATCTGGTTGACATACTCGATGGCTTCGATGCCGAACTTGTTTCGGGCAGTGGCGGCGAAGTCGAGGTTGTCGAGCTCTTTTTTGTCAAAAATAGTCTTGTGCAGCGACCATTCTGCCAACGAGATTTTGAAAAACAGCGGCTTTGGCGCCGCCGCAACGGCGGTTGAATCCGCTTGCTCTCCAGTGGCCTCGCCGGCCTTGCCGTCGTTCGGGCCGCAACCAGCAAGCCAAAGTGCGCCAAGTGCCAAGCCGGAGTGTTTTAGGAAGTTTCTTCTTGAATCTTTCATTTTGTTGAAATTTTTATTGGTGAATATCTCGGTTTGAAGTGGAATGCCAAAGGTAGCAGAAGTTGTGAAAAACCAATTTGTCGAAAAAAAATGACGACCTTTTGAACGATCAACGTGCAGGCTTGTACAAGCTTTGAAAATCTGGTTTTCACTGGAACGGCTTTGCAACCTTTGCTCAATTTTATTGTCATTTTTTATCATTTTTCACCTGACTATTCTCACATCATGAAAGCGACCAACTGCCTGCTCTTGGGCTTAATTACCTGCTTTTTCACAACTTCCATCCAAGCAAACAACGGTGACGCAGTGGGCACAGACCCCACCAAGAAGGCTTATTTTACGCAAGCGCTGAATGGTGCTGAGATAAAATTCGATGGCATCCCAGATGAACCAGCTTGGGACGCCGTGCCTTGGGCGGGCGATTTTGTGCAGTATCAACCCAATGATGGGGCTGCTCCTTTTCACCAAACCGGGTTCAAAATTCTGTACGACGACAAGTTCCTCTACATCGCCTACCGGGCGCACGATACGCACCCTGACTCCATCGTTCAGCGGATGAGCCGCCGGGACGAGTTCCCCGGCGACTGGGTGGAAATCAACATTGACAGCTACCACGACTTGCGCACGGCGTTTTCGTTTACGCTGTCCGTTTCCGGTGTGCGGGGCGACGAGTTCATCTCCAACAACGGCAACAACTGGGACACTAGTTGGAACCCCATCTGGTTTGGCAAGACGAATGTTGATGACCAGGGTTGGACAGCGGAGGTGAAAATCCCGTTGAGCCAACTCCGCTACGGCGACGAGCCGGAGAAGGTTTGGGGCATTCAGGTGCAGCGCCATATTTTCCGAAGGGCCGAGCGCAGCACTTGGCAGCACATCCCGCAAAACGGCAGCGGCTGGGTGAGCAGGTTTGGGGAGTTGCACGGACTCAAAAACGTACCTTCCCAGCGGCAGGTGGAGATAGCTCCCTACGGCGTTGCGCAGCTTGAAACTTACCAAAGCGAGGATGGCAACCCGTTTGCCGATGGCACCGACACCAAACTTTCAGCTGGGGTTGACGGTAAAGTAGCCGTCACCAGCGACCTCATCTTGGACTTTACCATCAACCCCGACTTCGGACAGGTGGAGGCCGACCCCTCGCAGGTGCGCATTGACGGCTACCAGAATTTTTTCGAGGAGCGCCGTCCCTTTTTCATCGAAAGCCGCAATATTTTTGACTACCAAATCAGTGTGACGGGCAACGAAAACGACTTTGATGCCGACCAGCTCTTCTACTCCCGGCGCATCGGCGGCTCGCCGCACGGCTATCCAAACATCGCCAACGGTGAATACACGAAAGTGCCAGAGCGAACTTCTATCCTTGGTGCGGCCAAGTTCAGTGGCAAGACCAAAGACGGTTGGAGCATCGGTGTGCTGGAGAGCATCACCCAGCGGGAGAAGGCACTGATTGACCACGAGGGCGACCGGCGGCATGAACTGGTCGAGCCGCTCACCAGCTACTTCGTGGGGCGTTTGCAAAAAGACATCAATGAGGGAAATACCTTGATTGGCGGCATGTTCACCGCAGTGAACCGAGAGGATGGCATGGAAAACCTGCTGCACCGCAGTGCCTACTCCGGTGGGCTAGACTTTCAGCAGTTTTGGAAAAATAGGACTTGGAGCCTGACGGCTAGGACCGTTTTCAGTAGGGTGAGCGGCTCGAAAGAAGCCATCCTGAACACGCAGACCAGCTTTGAGCACTTGTTCCAACGGCCCAATGCCGACCATCTTAAAGTGGACCCCAACCGCACTTCGTTGACGGGGCACGGTGGCACCATCCGTTTTGGCAAGTTTGGGGGAAAACAAGGCAAACTAGGGCAGGTTTTTAAGTTTGAAACGGGTGTGACTTGGCGCTCGCCGGAGCTGGAAACCAACGACATCGGCTTCATGTTGGCCGCTGACGAGATAAACCATTTCACTTGGGCTGGCTACCAGTTTCAGCGGCAGTTTTCGATTTTCAGGAACCTGCGCTTCAACTACAACCACTGGTCACGCTGGGACTTTGGTGGTCAGCACATCTACCAAGCCTTCAATACCAATGCCCACGCCATCTTCAACAGCAACTGGCAAACTGGGGCTGGCTTCACCTGGAATCCGCTAGAAATCTCGAACAATGCACTGCGGGGCGGCTCCTCGTTGCGCAGGCCAGCAGGCATCGGCCAATTTGCCTACCTGGGCTCCGATTTCCGTAAGAAATTGGCCGTTAACCTGAACACCTTCAATGCATGGGGATTCGAAAAAACCGTGCAGGTCAATGACCTGAGCATCTACCTGCAAGCACAACCCCAGAATGCCCTGAGCGTTAGCTTGAGCACTGGGTTCAATCGCTACTTCCGCAAGCAAGACCAGTACGTGGACCAAGTGCAGCACAACGGCGAGACCCGCACCATCGTCGGTGAAGTGCACCAGAAAACCCTTCGGGTGACGTTGCGCCTCAACTACAACATCACACCCGACCTGACCATCCAGTATTACGGACAGCCTTTCATCACAAGGCCACTTTTCAAGAATTTCGCCTACGTCGTTGACCCGCTTGGCAAAGATTACGACGGGCGTTTTCACCGCTACTCGAACACTGAGATTTCGTTTGCCAACGACACCTATATAATAGATGAAAATGCCGACGGTCAAACTGACTATTCCTTTAGGAAGCCTGATTTCAATTATGTGCAGTTCCGTTCCAACCTCGTGTTGCGTTGGGAGTATATCGCTGGGTCCGAGGTTTACTTGGTCTGGTCGCAAGGAGCCACGCCAGGCAGTGCATTGAGCGACCTGGACTCGCCGCTGGGCACTAGCCTGTTTGAAAACGTTTTTGGAGAGAAGGCTAGGAATATTTTTCTCGTAAAATGTACCTATCGGTTTTTAAGGTAAAACAAATTTTTAATAGGTCGAGTAGTGTAATTGTCTTTAATTGAAAGGTATTGTGTTTGAAGATTTGCCTTCTTTGGCATTTTATTTTATGAAGTGCCAAAGCCTTAGAATTCAATTTGATTTTTGTCAAAAAAAACATTCCGAAAAATTTGGATGACTAATTTGTATTTCCCATATTTGTCGCATTCAAGAAGCAACTAGCACCTAAGCCTTCTTAACCACATCGGCACCTAATATTCTTATTATACTGCCCCGTTAACCTTGCTTCACCTTTAGCAATAAGTCAGGTAATATCACCGATTAATTTTCACCCAGTTGTTGAGTGACAACCAGATGAACTATGATCATTCATGCCCTACATGTTTTGCGGCAGGAATTAAATACGTTTCTTAATTCCTTCAACAATGAAGCCGATGAAGATGTCCTCTTGGGCAATATCGCCCAGTTGGACTTGGCGGAGCAGGGCAATTCCAACGTGCTTCGCAACAAAATTGTGATTACGCTGATCAACATCAGGGAGGAAAAAGCGCTAAAAAATGGTCCATTTTCAAGGCGCAATGATGCAACGCTTCGCACCGAGTATTTCAACCCTCCAGTTTACTTAAACATGTACTTGCTGTTTACGGCAAGCCACAGAAGCTATAATAACGCCTTGGTTTTCTTATCGAGGACAGTCTCTTTTTTTCAATCAAAAAATGCGTTTACCCAAGAGAACACCCAACCTGTCGTGTCGGACAGCGATGTGCCAGCTTCAGAGCGAATGGACGAATTCAAGCTGATTTTGGAATTGTATTCTCCAAATTTTGAAGAAGAGAATCACATCTGGGGGACATTGGGCGGTAAGCAAATGCCATCCGTCATCTACATAGCGCGGTTGGTAGAGGTGAAACGGGCCATCGAACCGACAACCGGTGGGCTTGTGGAGGAAATCAAATTGAATCTAGGCTTGAAAATGCAGTAAACTTAGGTATGGAGACCATCAGCATAAAATATAAAAAGCTATTTCAAGTAGAGATTATGCTCCACTACTTGCTTGATGCGGGCAACACCCTTTTCGACAATTTAGCAGCAGGGGTTAAGGTCAAAAAACTCGGAAGGTACCGCATTGGACAGTGGATGGATATCAAGCCAACCAGTGCAACTGAGCAGGCAATGGGCGGTTTGGGTTGGGTGTTCAAGCCTACGACCACAGGTTTTTTGATAGCCACTGCCGCGTCGGGGCCGAACAATGACAGGCCAGCAACGCCGCCTCCGGCTACTCAAAAACTTGAGTTTGAACTTGTCGCCAACAATGCGGAATTCGGTCAGTTTTCGGCATTCCCGTTGCCGGGCAAGCTGAATGGCGAGCGGGCACTTTACATTTTTGACAATTCGTTGGCTACAGTCCCGTTTCCAGACCTCACCGTGCCGCCCTTAGCTTACGACAATGCGGTGACCTACGAATTGGGCAGCATCGTAACTAATGGTGGCAGCCGATTTGTGGCCAAGGGGAAAACATTGGGCAACGCTGCTGTTGCAGGAGCTCATTGGGCACAAATTACCGAGCCGCTGCCTTACGCCAATGCCGCCCAAATCACTTCACGGGTGGGGCTTCCAGTGAGAGATGGGGCTTTCGGGCTCGTTCGCATCAGCTGTGCAAATGGGTTGGGCAATTTCGGTTTGTTCAATGGGCAAACCCTCCGTTCGCCAACCTTCAAAATCAGGCTGAGGCGAAAGACGGGGTGAACGATTTTTCTCAAACGATTGACAATCAAGATTTTATCATCAAAACCAATACGTCATGTTGAACCTAACATCATTGAAAACGCCCGGCGTTTACATAGACGAAGTGCCAAAATTCCCACCATCGGTGGCCGCTGTGGAAACTGCAATTCCTGCCTTCATCGGCTACACCCAACGGGCCATGAAGGACAAAGTTGACTTACATGCTGGGGGTGTAGCTGTTGTCCGCATTTCCTCGTTTGCTGAGTATGTCGAGTATTTTGGCGACGCTCCAGCACAGGCAGTCACAGTCAATGTTGCGAACAATGGCGGCGTGTTTGAGCCGACCTCGGTTGCGCTTACCCCCTCCAACTATCGGATGCACTTCGCCGTGCGGATGTTTTACGCCAATGGCGGCGGGCCTTGCCACATCGTTTCGGTCGGGCCTTACAAGAACGACGGCAGCGTTTCCATCACGGAAATGGGCACTAATGCAGGGGTGGGTGGCCTCGATTTGGTTCGAAAAATTGACGAAGTGACGATGTTGGTGTTCCCTGATGCCAGTGGTCTGACCGTCGGTGCAGTGGACGAAGCCGCTGCCAATGCCGCCTACTTTGCTATTTTCAACCAGGGCCTCCAGCAATGTGGTGCATTGATGGACAGGGTGACGCTCATTGACGTTAGGAACGGAGCCTTGAGCGCATCTGCACAGGCACTGCGCGATGCCTCCCTCGACAGTGCTTCACTGAAATACGGCGCTGCCTACACGCCTTGGGTTAAAACGCTTTACAATCACAACACTCCTAACGCAAGTGTTACACTTTCATTCCCAGACAACACACTGCCCCCAGACGATGGGGACGCTAATCCAGACACCATTACGGTGGCCGCAGCGCTTGCTTTGGCCGACAATTCGCCAGTCAGGGCAATAGTTTCCAGCGCTCTTCTCGCCAAGGTGAACGCCCTGCTTGGCCGCGAGCGGATACTCCTGCCCCCATCGGCGGCCCTCGCTGGCATCTACGCCGCAGTGGACAATTCGAGGGGCGTGTGGAAGGCACCAGCCAATGTCACGGTGGCCGACATTATCGAACCTGTTCTCAAAATCAGTGACGAAGACCAGCGCGACCTCAACGTTCATGACACGGGCAAGTCCATCAACGCCATCCGAACTTTCACGGGCAAGGGAACGCTGGTTTGGGGTGCCCGCACCCTCGCTGGCAACGACAACGAGTGGCGTTACGTCAGCGTCCGTCGCTTCTTCAACATGGTAGAAGAAAGCACGAAAAAGGCCAGCGAGCAGTTCGTCTTCGAGCCGAACGATGCCAACACTTGGGTGAAGGTGCAGGCCATGATTGAGAACTTCCTCAACACGCTCTGGAGGGTCGGGGCGATGCAGGGTGCAAAACCGGAACACGCTTACTACGTGTCAGTCGGCCTCGGCAAAACCATGACCCCACTCGACATCCTTGAAGGCCGCATGATTGTCGAAATCGGCATGGCCGTGGTGCGCCCTGCTGAGTTCATCGTGCTGCGCTTCTCGCACAAGATGGCAGAGTCTTGAAAAGGATTGGAGGATTGAAGAATTGAAGGATTGAATTTCTCATTCGCCCCTTCAACGTTTCAACCCTCCTATCGGCAGAAGCCTCAATCCTTCATTCCTTCAATCATTCAATCCTTAAAAAATGTCAGAATATCCTATTCCAAAATTTCATTTTCAGGTGGACTGGAACGGTGCAAGCCTCAGCTTCACAGAGGTCACGGGCCTCGACATCCAACAGGAAGTTATCGAGTACCGCCACGGCGACAGCAAGGATTTTTCGAAAATCAAAATGCCGGGGATGCGGAAATTCAGCAACATCACCATGAAGCGAGGCACTTTTCAGGGCAAAACCGAATACTACCAGTGGATGAGCGCCATCCAAGCGGAGCGGGTGCAAGAGCGCCGCGACGTGGTCATCAAATTGCTGAACGAGAAGCACGAACCCGTTATCTCATGGCGGGCCATCCGCTGCTTCCCTGTGAAGGTACAAGCCAGCGACCTGAAATCGGACGGCAACGAGGTGGCCATCGAAACCATCGAATTGGCGCACGAGGGGTTCAGCTTGTTGCAGTGACGTAACCCGGAAATCTATTCCGGCCACGACCACAACATGCTGTAAATCAATGTAAAACAACTCCTGCGCCATGCCTGATATTGCCCGCAGTGGCGGCTACTACCCGCCCGTTAGTTTTTACTTTACCGTGCAGTTCCCCATCATCAGCGACAGCACTGCTGAGAATAGTTTCCAGTCGGTGTCGGGGCTGAGCGTGGAGTTCGACACGGAGAGCTTCAAGGAAGGGGGCGAAAATCGCTTCGAGCACAAGCTGCCCGTGCGCGCCAAGTACCCCGACCTCGTGCTCAAGCGCGGGATGCTCACCGACTCCAAAGCGATTTTGTGGTGCAAGGCCGCGTTTGAGAGCATGATTTTCGTGCCCACGCCAATCATCATCATGCTCCTCAGCGAGAAGGGAACGCCGCTCAAGACTTGGAATATCGTTAATGCTTGGCCAAAAAAATGGTCAGTCAGCGAGTTCAAGTCCGATGACAACAGCGTGGTGGTGGAAACCCTCGAATTGAGCTACCAGTATTTTACAACTATTTGACCATCAATTTTTTTACGAAAAAAACGAAGCCGAATGCCAATTGAAATCAGGGAGTTGCACATCAAGGCCGTCATCAATCAGGACGGAAACCAGCAGACGGGTAGTGGCCCAGCCACCAGCCCACCGGCACCTGCGGACACCAACAAGTTGGTGGCGGAATGCGTCGAGAAAGTCCTTGAAATCCTCAAGCAGCGCAACGAGCGCTAGGCGGGGAGATTTATTACTCAAATTCCTCAAAACAGGTAGAGATGCTATTTGGTGAGCTAAAAAAAATGAAAATCGTCTCGTACACCAGTGCGGATTACAGCGACGATTCAAAAGATGGCGAGTACGTGGCGCTCATCAACCCAGAGTCCTACCAGTTGGAGTACAAAATCGAGTACAACAGCGAGCAGGGGCAGGGAGCCAGCAGCAGTCAGCAAAAGTTCAAGTTTACCAAGCCAGAGGACCTCTCCTTCGAATTCCTGTTCGATGCCACAGGTGCATTGCCCACGGGGGTGCTGCCCGGCCCGTTGAAGGAGGACATCACCGATGACATACAAAAGTTCAAGGACATGCTCACGGCCTACGACGGCAGCAGCCACCAGCCTCGGCATCTCAAATTGTTCTGGGGAACGCTGCTGTTCAAAGGGCGGTTGGCGACGCTACAAATCCAGTTCAAGCTGTTCAAACCCGACGGAAGGCCGCTGCGGGCAGTTGCGAAGGCAACTTTCAAAGGCAGCGTGGAGGAGAACTTTCGGGTGGCACTCGAAAACGCACAGTCGCCCGACGTGACGCACGTGCGTACCGTGATGGCCGGGGACACCCTGCCGCTGATGTGCCACCGCATCTACGGCGACTCCCGGTTCTACCTCGAAGTGGCCAAGGCCAACGGGCTGGCCGACTTCCGCAGCCTCCGCACGGGCGACGATCTGATTTTTCCGCCCATTGAAAAAGCGACGGCATGAGCAACGACCGCACCATTCCCAACCGTGCAGTCACGGACGTGGCCACCTTCACCTTCCTCAGCGGTGGCACGGAGGTGTCGAGGGCGCACCAGGTCATGTCCGTTGACGTGGCTTGGGAACTGAACCGGGTGCCTTCGGCAACCATCGTGATGCAGGACGGGAACGCCGCATCGGAAAATTTTGAAATTAGCAACAAGGCCGATTTCGAGCCGGGCAAGGAGATTGAAATCAAGGCGGGCTACCGCTCGCAGGAGGAGACGATTTTCAAAGGCATCGTCATCCGGCACAGCCTCAAAATCAGGGAAAACAACTCCCTGCTCATCGTCGAGTGCCGGGACAAGGCCGTGAAAATGACCGTTGGTGAACGCAGCAAATATTTCACCGAACAAAAAGACAGTGAGGTGATGGAGGCCGTCATCAGCGGGGCGGGTTTGCAGGCGGAGGTGGAAGCCACGACCCTGAAACACCCCGAAGTGGTGCAGTACCACGCCACCGACTGGGATTTCCTGCTGACCCGTGCCGACCTTTGCGGCCAGTTGGTTTTCGTTGAAAACGGCAAGGTGAAAACCGCCAAGCCCGTGCTCGACCAAGAACCCGTTTTGACCGCCGTTTTCGGCTCGACGATACTCGAATTTGACGCTGAAATGGACGCACGGGAGTCGTTCAAGTCCGTGAAAGCACAGGCTTGGGACGCCGCCAACCAAGAAGTTGCCGAAGGCGAGTCGCAATCGCCACTGGCCAACAATCAGGGCAACCTGACGGCTGACACGCTGGCGCAAGTGATTGATTTGGAGGCGCTTACACTGCGGCATCCCGGTTCGGTTCAAAAACCGGAGCTGCAAAATTGGGCGAATGCCCGGATGCAAAAATCTCGATTGGCAAAGGTCAGGGGGAGGGCAAAATTTCAGGGAACGGCAGCCGTGAAGCCAGCCAGCATGGTCAACCTTGAAGGGGTGGGGGAGCGCTTCACGGGTAAGGTTTTCGTTTCTGGCGTCCGCCACCAAATTGCCAACGGCAACTGGAAAACCGACGTGCAGTTCGGCCCTGACCCGGCGTGGTTCGCAACGAAAGCGGGTGTTTCTGGCACCTCCGGCAACGGGATGTTTGCCACCGTGCCGGGCCTCCAGACGGGCGTTGTGACCGCCCTCGAAAACGACCCGGCGGGCGAAGACCGCATCCAAGTGCGCCTCCCGCTGGTGAGCGCCGATGCAGCCGGGACCTGGTGCCGCCTCAGTACGCTTGACGCTGGCGACGGGCGGGGCAGCTACTTCCGTCCCGAAATCGGCGACGAAGTGACGGTCGGCTTCCTCGGCGGCGACCCCCGCCACCCGGTGGTGTTGGGAATGTTGCACAGCAGCGCCAAGCCGTCGCCGGAACCAGCGAAGGACGACAACCACCTGAAGGGTTTCGTTTCCCGCACGGAAATGAAATGGACGTTTGACGATGAGAAGAAAATCATCACGTTTGAGACGCCCGGCGGCAACAAAATCGTGCTGAGCGACGAGGACTCGGGCATCACCCTCGAAGACCAGAACGGCAATAAAATCGTGCTGAACAGCAGCGGAATCGAACTGAACAGTGCCTCCGACATCAAAGTGACTGCCACCGCCAAAGCCGAAATCGGCGGCGCAACGTTGGCTCTCGCTGGGCAGTCCAGCACAGAATTGAAAGCCAGCGGCAGCCTCAAAGTGGAAGCCAGCGGAATCGCAGAAATCAAGGGAAGCCTTGTGAAGATTAATTAAAATGGAAAATTGAAAATTGAGAATAGGGGACGTACCGAGCCAATTCTCCATTCTCCATTTTCCATTCTCAATTAAAAAATAAATGCCTCCAGTAGCCAGAATTACAGATATGCACAGTTGCCCGATGGTCAATCCCAGTGGGACGCCACACGTGGGTGGCCCCGTGGCAGGGCCGGGTATCCCCACGGTATTGTTTGGTGGAATACCAGCCGCTGTCGTCGGCGATTTGGTGGTTTGCGCTGGGCCACCCGACACGGTTGCACAAGGCTCGGCCACGGTGCTGATTGGGGGGATGCCTGCTGCCCGCATGGGAGACATGACGGCGCACGGCGGGGTCATCACGGCGGGGCTGCCGACGGTTATAATTGGATGATAAGTGGTTGATTATCAATTGACAATCAAAAAAGATCAAGCATAAAAATCATGTTGAAACCTAACAGCTTTTTGGGCAGGGGCTGGGACTTCCCGCCCACCTTTGCCAACCAAGGCGAGACCGTGGCCATGCTCGATACCTACGACGACATCGAGAGCAGCCTCCGCATCCTGCTGGGAACGGCCACCGGTGAGCGGGTGATGCAGCCCACCTTTGGCTGCAACATGGATGAACTAGTCTTCGAGTCGTTGGATACGACGCTCAAGACCTTCATGAAAGACAAAATCTTCACCGCCATCCTCTACCACGAGCCGAGGGTCAACCTGCTCGACGTGGTTTTTCACGAAGAGCAACTGAACGAGGGGCTGATTTTGATTGAAATAGTTTACCAAGTGCGGGGCACCAATTCCCGGAAAAACATGGTGTTCCCATTTTACAAAAACGAAGCGTCGAGCCAGTGAAAAAGTTAGGCAGTTCGACAGTCGGCGAGCGTAGCGAGTCGTCCCGATGAGGCACGAATCGGGATGGCAGGTGGCAGTCAGTGGCAGCTACTTTTGAATTTGAAGCCTTGAACCAATAACAATTCAGTAATTCAAAACTTTCAACACCCTGAATGTCAACAACTTGCGAACATAAAAATCCCCTCCAACGGGACGGCAGCAGCCAACAGGGCCGCAGGCTGCCTGCGCTCGACCCGGCTTCCGTGCAGTTGGACGACCGCACGGGCGAGGACTTCGTGAATTACGCTTCGCAACTGGCAGCCGAGCTGAACTTCCACGGTTTGGACGGGAATGTGGCGGGCGATTGGCAAAATTTCCTGAAAGAAATCGCCGACGTACCGGAGGCCGATTGGGGAAAAACGGCCAGCCGCCAACCACACCTTGCGTTGTTTTTGACCTTCCTCAAACTGCTCCGCAACTCCCAAAACCACCTCAACGACCTGCCTCGGCAGCACCTCGAATTTTTTTACAAAAAAGTGCTACAACTGCTGCCAAAACCAGAACAACCCGACCAAGCGCACGTGATTTTTCAGTTAAACAAGCGCATTGCGGAGCAAAAAATCGAAAAAAACACCCGGCTGCTGGCCGGAAAGGACGCCGCTGGCAAGCCACTTTTTTACCAGACCGACGATGAAATCATCCTGAACACAGCACAGGTGGCGCACCTCCGCTCGGTGTTCAACAACGGTGGCCAGTTGCACTCAGCACTTTTCGCCGACACTGCCGATGGCTGGGGAGAGGCATTCGAAACACCCGGCACGAAGTGGCCCTCCTTCGGCCATGCGGGTTTGCCGAAAGCCGACACGGGCATCGCCCTCGCCTCGCACATGCTGCTGCTCACAGAGGGCGAGCGCTGGGTGACGCTGACCTTCAGATTGTCGGGAACAACCGACCCGACGGCCAATTTTGACGAGCAGGATTTTCTGCAAAACCTTGATATTCAGGCGAGTGGGGAGAAAGGTTGGCTTGGGCCGTTCACCGATTGCCGTCCGGCTGCAGAGGATGTGCCCGTGCTTCGCACCATCGAAAATGGTCACGAACTGCGCTTCCGTTTCCTGATTCCAACGGGCGAAAAATCGGTCGTGCCGTACAACGACGCAGTGCTCAAGGAGCGCTTCAACACCGCTTCGCCACTGGTGAAAATCGTGCTGCGACAACCTGCGAGGCAAGCGCTGGAGGGCCTTCGCCTCGACTCCGTGAAGATTGCCGTGCAAGTCACTGGCATGAAAAACCTCGCCCTCGAAAACGATTTCGGTACGCTCGACCCGGCGAAACCCTTCCAGCCGTTTGGCCCGCAGCCGAGACGGGGCGGCAATTTTTACGTGGGTTCGGAGGAGGTTTTTACGAAGAAATACACCGACGTGAAGCTGCATGTCAAGTGGCAGGAACTGCCGACGGAAGGGCTTCCGGCGAGGTACCTGCACTACCCGACGCAGAAGAATGTGACCAATTACAAGGCCAGCGCCTCCGTGCGGGGCGACGGAAAATGGCAGGCGCAGCAAGGCGGTGAGGTTTCACTATTTCCCCCATCGGGGCAGGAGGCACAGGATTGGATTATCCCACAACCTGTTGTTAATCAGTTGTTTGTGGCGTATTCGAACCTTTTGGTGAAATCGGTGCAGTTCCAGCAGCGGGGCTTCCGCCCGGTCGTTTTTGCAAAGGCGCAACAAGCAAAACGGCTGGTGGTGCCCATGTCGCTCCAGTTGAAAACGGTGTTCCATTTCCCGCTGCTCACGGCTTTTTTGTTGGAGCGGAAATTCCTGAACGAAACGCTCAAGGAAGGATTTTTGAAGCTCTCGCTGCTCCAAAATTTCGGCCACGAGGAATTCGTGCGACAGACCGTGGCCGTGGCCGCCAACAACGCCGACCCCGAAGCGACGAAACTTACAACGCCCGCTCCGCCGTACACGCCACAAGTGGAGAGCCTGACCCTCAGCTACGTCGCCGAGACTGCGGACGAGTCGCTGAGTTCGCCAGCATTGGACACGGAGGCTGCTAGGGCCGATGCCGAGCGTCAGTATTTGGGACGGGAAATCCAACTGTTCCACCTCGAACCGTTTGGCCACAGCGAGCAACACGGCTACATCAAGCGGCACCTGCCGTTCCTGTCGTCGTCGGACGTGACGCTGCTGCCGAGCTACCCCCACGCCGGGGAGTTCTACATTGGCCTCGAAAACGCCAAGCCGCTCCGCACGGTGAGCATCCTGTTCCAATTGGCAGAGGGCAGCGCAGACCCCGAATTGCCGACGCAAAAACTGTCGTGGAGCGTGCTGAGCCAAAACCACTGGCGGCCCCTGACGCACGAGCATGTGCTGGCCGACCACACGAACCATTTCCTGCAATCGGGCATCATCCGGTTTTATTTGCCGAAGGAAACCAGTGCCGACAACACCCGTCTCGATGGCAATTTGATTTGGCTTCGAGCAACGGCGTCGGAAAATGTGGGGGCTGTGTGTCAAGTGCTGGGCGTACACACGCAGGCGGTGCGGGCCACATGGGTCAATGTCGGTAACGACGGGCAGCACCTCGCCACAGCACTGTCGCCGATGACCATCAAAAAAATGGAGACGGAGGTGGGCACGGTGAAAAAAATCGAGCAGCCCTACGCTTCGTTTGGCGGGCGGATGGCGGAGCAGCCAGCGCAGTTTTACGTGCGGGCCAGCGAGCGGCTGCGCCACAAAAACCGGGCAGTGACGATTTGGGACTACGAGCACCTGGTGCTCGAACAATTCCCGGCGGTGTACAAGGCCAAGTGTCTGAACCACACGGGACCAGGCGGCGAGTTTTCGCCCGGCGACGTGACGATGGTGCTCGTTCCACAACTCCGAAACCAACACGCAGTGGACCCACTGCAACCGAAATTCAGCGCCGCCGTGCTGCGGGAGGTGGAAGCTTTTTTGAAAAAACTCGGCTCCAAGTTCGTGCGAGTGACAGCAGATAACCCCGATTACGAGCAGGTGCAACTGGCGGCGAGCGTGAAGTTCTGGGAGGGTTTCGAAGCGGGTTTTTACACCGCCCAACTCAGCCGTGACCTCGTGCGCCACCTGACGCCGTGGGCTTTCGAGGAAGGGCGTGAATTGCAGTTCGGCGGAAGCGTCCATCTCAGCCAGGTGATTGCTTTTGCCGAGCAGTTGGAGTACGTGGACTACCTCGAAAACTTCTCGCTGCACCGGGTGCTGACGGGCGGTGGGATTTCGGAGAACTTGCACGAAATCACGCCGGGCAACTCA
Source organism: uncultured Saprospiraceae bacterium (assembly GCA_964442355.1). Classification (GTDB taxonomy): domain Bacteria; phylum Bacteroidota; class Bacteroidia; order Chitinophagales; family Saprospiraceae; genus UBA6168. The sequence goes on from CAYTZS010000007.1 coordinate 23,874, forward strand.
AAAACCATCTTGGTTTCAGCAAAAACGCACCTCATTCAGCCAGTAGTTGGCTGACAGGAAAAACGCATAACTCATCACTCAAAACTCAAAACTTGCCAGTAAGCCCAACCATATCGAAAGCGCCCCCGGCCTGGCCGGACATGGACTTTGCGAAGCTCCGGGAGGAAGGCATCGGCCATATCGAGCGGATGGCGGGCGATGGGTGGACGGACTACAACACCCACGACCCCGGCATCACACTGCTGGAGGTGCTGTGCTACGCCCTCACTGACCTCGGTTACCGCATGGCATTGCCCATCGAAGACCTGTTGGCCACGCCAACGGGCAACGAGGCGAACATGCGGCGGCAATTCCAGACTGCGGCGCAGGCCCTGGCCTGTGGTCCGGTCACGGAGAACGATTACCGCAAGTTGTTCATGGACATCAGCTTCACGGACGGCAACGGGCAGGAAAAACCAGCCGTGCTGAACGCTTGGCTGACGAAACACGAAGGTGCAAACTACTTCATCCACTGCAAGACGAGCAAGCTCTCGCATACGCCCCCCAGAGACCGGAACGAACGGTTCATTCCACTGACAATCAACGGGTTGTACGACCTGCAACTACAACTAAACCCCGCCATTTACGAAGGGCTGAACACCGTGCCGCTGCGCCGCAGACAGGAAAACGACCTCTTCAAAAAAGCTCGGCAGGTGTTCCAAGCCAACCGAAATCTCTGTGAAGATTTGGTGGGCGTGACCACGGTGAACTACCAGCAGTTCTCGATTTGCGCCGACATCCAATTGGTGCCAGCCGCCGACATCGAGGAGGTTCATGCCCTGATTTTATGGAAAGTTCAGCGGTTTTTGACGCCGCCCGTGAACCGATACGGCTTGGACGAACTGCTGGAAAAAGGCGTGCCCGTCGAACAGATTTTTGATGGCCCAGTGCCGAGGTTTGGCTTTTTTGAGGAAAACGAGTTGGAAAAATCGGCCATCCCCGATACGGGGCGAACCATCCGTACCAGCGACCTCATCGGCCTCATCATGCGGGTGCCGGGCGTGGTGAGCATCCCGAAATTCCACCTGAAATTCACCGACGACCCCAGCGAAAAAGGAGCACTCTGGTCGGTGGACATCGCTGCGGACAGGCTGCCGCAATTGTCGAGAACATCTCCCATCCGGCTGTTCAAAGACGTGTTCCGCTACATCCCGAAGGCAGACGAAGTGGATGCCCGGCTGCTGGCTTTCGAGCAGGCCGACCTTGCGAAGCGGCAAGTCCTCGCTACGGCAGCACACGACCTCCCGCTGCCGCTCGGTACTTGGCGCAATGCGGGGCAATTTGGCACGGTGGCCAACGATTTGCCACGGCTCTACGGCCTCGGCCCGATGGGATTGCCACCCGTGGGCGGGCCGGAAGCAGAGGCCCGAAGGTTGGCACAAGCCCGGCAACTAAGGGCGTACCTGATGTTTTTCGACCAAATCCTGAGCAACCACGCTGCCCTGCTCGAAGCACTGCCGACACTGCTCGGCCCCTCGCCCGATGGGGTGAGCGAACTGCGGGTTCGACAAACCTATTTTGCGAAGCTGACCGATGGGGTGCGGGATGTACGGGCGATTTTCAAGCACCTCTCCGCTGCTGCCGACGATGCTGATTTTGAAACTCGGCTGGCGCAAATGCCGGAGCGGCTGACGGGCCTTTCATTTTCAAAAAAAGTGGACAACCTGCTGCTGCACCAGCGGCGGCGCACCCGCCAACTCGACCACCTGCTGGCCCGCTACGCCGAGCGTTTCGACGATTATGTGCTGATGATGACTCGTGTGTTCGGTGGCAAACGACAGGCTTGGGAGGTGATTGACGACAAGGACGATTTTCTGAACGAGTACCCGCTCCTCAGCCAGCAGCGGGCACGGGGCTACAACGCCACAGCCATCGGACTGGATGAAATCGGTCAGCCCGTGCCCCTCAAACTTTGGTACGACGCCAGCGACGCCAACCTGCCTGCGGCACTGACCAACGTGGCGGGCGTGGTGCGGCGGGTGGCCAACCTGACGGGTATTGACAACTACAAAACCCGCAACCTGAGCAAGATTGACTACCAGGTTTACCAAGAAAAAGATGACGACGATAAGTCGGAATTCAGGTGGCGGGTGGTGGACGTGGACGGCAAGAAAATCCTGCTGAGTGGCTCTACGAAGTACGGGACGGAGGAGGCTTGCATTTTAGAGATGAAGAAGGCCGTACAACGGGGGCAATTCCCCGACGGTTTCGACCGAAAAACAGCCGTTGACGGGCGGCGCTATTTCAACCTGATTGACGAAACGGGCGAAGTGATTGGCCGCCGCATCGAATATTTCACCTCGGAGGAGGCGATGGAGGACGCCATTCAGTACGTCATTGACTTCCTCACGGAGCGCTTCAGCGAGGAGGGGTTGTTCGTGGTGGAACACCTGCTGCTCCGGCCAACGGGTAGGCAAGACCAGTTCCTTCCCGTCTGCACGGACGAAGGCTGCCACGTCTGCGAGTCTGTAGACCCGTACTCGTTCCGGGTGAGCGTGGTGCTGCCGGGCTATGCGCCCCGCTTCACGAACATGGCCTTTCGCAGCTTCTTCGAGCGGACGCTGCGGGCCGAACTGCCTGCACACGTTTTGGCCAAAATCTGCTGGATTGGCCGTGACCAAATGGCCATTTTCGAGGAGCGCTACCGGGCTTGGTTGGAATACCGCCAGCAAATGCTCGACTCTGGCAAGCCCGACCGCAGCAACAAGACCCTCGATGAACTATTGGACATCATGGAAGACCTCTACACCATCTACCCGCCGGGTACCCTGCACGATTGTGAAGAAGACGAGGAAGACCGACCGATTGTGTTGGGCAGAAGTCGGTTGGGGTCGCAGCGAGAGGTGGACTTGAACCCCGAAGAATGAATTGAGAGTTGAAAATTGAAAATGGAGAATGCGGCCACAATCAATTTTCAATTTTCAATTCTCCATTTTCAATTAAAAAAATGCGTCATGGCAATTGCAACCATCACTTTTCCCGAACCGCTGGAGCGGTTTTATTACTTCGCCGACGACCAAGTGTTGACAGCGGGTCAACTCAACCAATTGGCTGGGCATTTTGACCATGAAACACGGCTGACCCGCACGAAGGCGCTGGGCATCGGCATCGTTTGCGGGCTGGAGGTGGAGGTGTCGGCTTCCGGGGGCGAGGTTCGTTTGACGAAAGGGGCGGCCATCACTTCGACTGGAGACCTCCTGCAAGTACCTGATTTACAGCGGTTTAGGTACATCCGAAAATTGCAGGACGAGGCGACCGTGCCCACCGAGGACGGCACGGTACGGGTACGCAAGCTGGCCAACGAGCGGCAGCCCGTGCCGATGTGGCAGCTTTTTACAAGTTCCGTGGACGGCAGCCAACCCCTCACCAACACCGCAGGGTTGCCCAATTTCAACGATTTGGTCGCCGTGCTGTACATCGATAGTTGGCTGAAAAGCCCGGAGGAATGCACTGACACCAACTGCGACAACGCTGGGGTGACGCAGATGAACGACCTGATGGTGGTGCTCGTACCCAAGCAGCACCTGCTGCCCGCCGAGAACAGCCCGAACCGCCGCCGGAATTTGCCGAAGGCGACCGTGCGGAACGTGGACCTCGCTGGTGGCACGCTGACCAACGTGCAGGAACTCATCAACCGCTACGAGGCGGCGCTGACCAACTCGCTCGGCTCGCTGACCACGGCGCTGGTGCAAATCGAGAAGCGGTTTCCGAGCTTGGTGGAGTTGGCATTTGACAAAGCCAACCCGGTGCAACAGTGGCCTGTGCAGCTCCGCACATTTGCCACGCAGTTCAACAACACGCCCCGCATCCAATACGTGTACGACTTTTTTCAAGACCTTGCTTCGAGCATCAACGAACTGTGGGAGGCCATCACGGACATCCCCGGCGAGTGCTGCCCAGCGGCTGACCGTTTTGCGAAGTACGTGATGGCGGGCGAGTTAGTGCGAGGTACGGGGGTGCGGTTTTCGGAATACCGACACTATTTCAATGAGGCGTCAATCCTGAACGAAGGCAGTCGGCGAGCCGAACGGGCGGTGTTCCTGCTGCGCCGCATCGGGCTGATGATGCGGGCGTTCAACCCCTCGCTTACGCTGCCCACGGGTGCTGCTGCCATCCGCATCACCCCGTCGAAAAAAGCTGGGGGCAAACTGGGCGACCGGGCCATTCCGTTTTACTACCAACTCAACCGAACGACGCCGCTGCACGAGTTTTGGAGTTTTGAAAAAAGCCAACTCGGCATGGAGGACACCAACCAGGGCTACTGGATGCGGAACAACTCACCGCACGACGACGTGCAAAACCCGTTCAGCTACACCACTGACGGCAGCGATTTTTACCGGGTGGAAGGGCTACTCGGCATGAACATCGAAGCGGCTGAAAGGGAAATCGAGCGGCTGCAATTGGCGCACAACCTCGGCTTCAAAATCGAGACCATCCAAATCGAGGACGATTTGCCGAAGGTGAAACCGTTCAAGCCCATCAAATTCCCCGACCTCAACTTGTTCTTCCGGCAAAACCGGGAAGAGCTTTTTTCCAACCTGCACCTCGCTGACCACTACGTGGGGTCGGTGAAGGACGAGTTTGATAGAACCCCAGACAAGTCCGTTTTCCAGAACGCAAAAGACCCCGACGGAACGGATGTGCTGACGAACTTGACGCAAGCGGTGAATAGTGACCACAACGATTTCAAGGGTAGGGTTGACGCCGTGACTGCCCGGATGTACAAGCCGATGACGCAGTTTCACGCTGAGTTTACAGCGTTCAGGAAGGACTACGACGAGGCGACCACTTTTGCAGAAACCATTGACCGCAAGGTGAGCTATGCCAAGCAGTCGTCGGTGGGCAGTCCCATCCAAAAACTGGTACTGGAGAACAGTACAAAACGTTTCGAGCTGATTGCGGACATATTCAACAAGCGCAAGGATTTTGTGCTGCGGCAGTACATCTTCGACAAGTTTTTCAACCAAAACCCCGGCCTGCGGCACCAATGTGGCGTGGTGGACGGTGGTACACTTGTGCTGGCGTATTCGGCTGTAAATCAGCAGGTTGTGGCCGATTTTTGCCTGCCATACTGCTGCGTGGTAGAAGTGGACGATGACGATGACAACACCCCGCCACCACCCATCACGGTGCGGCCACTGCCGGGCATCATCGTCAAGCCGACCATCCCAAGGCCGCCGTTCAAGTGGCTCGACAAGCTTGACCTGTTCCAAGTCCCCCGCATCCCGAAGGGCGTTTTCGACATTGAAAAATTGGTCGTGGACAAGGTGAACATCGCTTCTGCCACGTACTTCGAGACCGCTTTCAATACGAAAGTGGTGACGGCACTGCCGAATATTTTTCTAAGCGGTGGGGGACAGTTCAGTGGTGGGCAAGACATTGTGACAGGCGGACTAAAAGATGTAGGCAAGGGCATTCAAGATGAAGACCTCAGGCTGGATTTGGAACGTGCGGCGAGGGATGCGGAGCGCTTGAAGCAACTGAACAGTATCCCTCCCGACAAGCGCTTGGACGGGGAAAGAAGCGAGTTGGAGCGACTCGCCACGGAACTGCCCAACCGCACGAAAAACCTGATTGAGCGAGCAGGTGCGGGCAACGAGGACTTAGCAGCGGGTTCTGATGGAGCGAAAATATTGGGCAGTGTTGCGGTCATCGTCGAGGAGTCAAAATCATTTGTTGATTTCAAGGACGCTTCCGATGCTGCCGGGCTGATATTGAGCGAGTCGGTGACCAACAACAACTTCAACAAAGCGGGCAGCCTGTCCAAAGTGCTGGGTTCATTCAGGCGTACGTTTTGAGTACGGGTGAGGAAAATATCGTCATCCAAAAACTGACACTCGAAGTGGAGGTGAACGCCACGGGGGAGGTCAACCAATCCGACTGGCTGCGCCGCCTCCGAGAATGGCTGGATGATGAGTTTCTGCCAAAATTGGAGGCTTCGTTGCAACAAGCGCTGCCGACCAACGGGCAGACCTTCCGGTTCGGGCGGCTTGAACTGGACTTGGGGCAATTCACATCGCAGCGCTTTGAAAAAATGGCCGCCGCTGAACTGCCCCGGTTGCTGCCGGAAGTGCTGGAACGGGGCGAGGTCGAAACATCGGAAGATGCGCCCCAGCGGGTTGCTCCGCCGGAAAAGGAATTGGAGGCGCTCGTTTTTTTCCTGAAAACCGGGCGACTGCCGTGGTGGAAATCACCAGCGCCAACCTCGGTGGACGAGTGGAAGCGGCAACTTTTGGAGACGCTTCGTACGGGCGGTTTTGCCCTCGGCAAATTGGTGGGTGCCCTTCGGGAAAAAACGGCGAGGCAGCGGCTGGTGGGTACTTTTTCCGAGCATTTTTTGAAACAACTTTTGACGACAGTTTTTGCAGAGCAAAAATCAGAATCCTCTGAATATCAGGATGTTGTGCTGGATTTTATTGAAAAATACGCTTCGCAAAAAACGGACAGACCACCCGCCACCGAGCCAGATTGGGAGGCGGTTTTGGAGCGAATTTTTGAAAATAAGGAAGCCGTTATTTCCGAAGAAAAACCTGTGTCAGACGAAGCACAGCAGCCAGTTTTGAAGCAGACCTCGGAGCAGTTCGAGGCCGAAGAGCCAATTTACATTCGCAACGCAGGGCTGGTGCTGCTTCACCCCTTCCTGCAAATGCTGCTGGAAGAACTGGGGCTGGCCAAGGATGGCGAGGTCTTCAAGCCGGAGCGGGCGGTACAGGTGCTGCACTGGCTCTCAGTCGGCAGGGCTGGGGCCGAGTGGGAACTACCGTTGAACAAGCTCCTCTGCGGGTTGCCACAGGAGGCGGTCATTTCGACCAAAATCCGACTGACGAAACGGGAGCGGGACGAGTGCCAGCGGCTGCTCGAAGCGGCCATCCGGCACTGGTCGGCGCTCGGCGACACCTCCCCGGAGGGCTTGCAAGGCACGTTCCTCTGCCGGGACGGGAAGCTGTCCCGAAAGCCCAATGGCAGTTGGCTTTTGCAAGTGGAGCAGCGGGGCTTCGACGTGCTGCTGGCCGACTTGCCATGGGGCATTTCGTTGGTGAAACTGCCGTGGATGCCCGATTTGGTTTGGGTAGAGTGGGGCTAAAAAATTGAAAATCAATTAATTGCATTGAAAGCTGTAGCAGAAAAATCCAGTCAGGTGTCGAAGCCGAGCGTGTCGGCACTTTTCTTCGCAAAAGCGGGAGGCGGGGATTTTTTTGCACCTGCAATACAAGCCAAGTTGAAGGTCGGGCAGCCCGGTGACAAGCTGGAGCAGGAGGCTGACCGCACCGCCGACCGGGTGATGCGAATGCCCGAACCTGCGAAAACGCCAATCCGGGAAGAGCGGCAGCCCACCATTTCCCGCAAGGAAGATGAAAAGTTGCAACGGCAACCCGACGAAAAATTGCAGCGCAAGGAGGAGGAAAAAATCCAGAAAAAAGAAGAAGAGAAGTTGCGACGGATGGCCAAGCCGGAGGAGAAATTGCAGCGAAAAGAAGAAGAACAAGTCCAGAAAAAAGAAGAGGAGGTACAGCGGAAAGGCGATGGGGTGCCAGCCGTGACGGCCAGCGTACAGTCGGGCATCAGCAACAAGATGAGCGGCGGGCAAGCAATGGACACCAGCACCCGCAGCTTCATGGAAAGCCGCATGAATGCTGACTTTTCCAATGTCCGAATCCACTCTGACGCCGAGGCGGGCAGCCTCAACAGCCAACTCAGCGCACGGGCCTTCACCTACCAAAACCATGTTTTTTTCAACCGGGACCAGTACCAGCCGGGCACTTCGGAGGGCAAGCACCTGCTGGCGCACGAATTGACGCACACCATTCAACAAGGCCACGCCGTGCAGCGGTCGCCGCAGGTGAGCACGACGACCACTCAGCCGCAAATCCAGCGACTCGGTGTCAGCGATGCGCTCGACTACTTCGCCGATGCAGCCTACAACATCCCAGGCTACCGCATGTTCACCATTGTCATCGGTGTGAACCCCATCAACATGGAGCAGGCCGACCGGAGTACCGCCAATATACTGAGAGCCATCGTCGAGTTCCTGCCAGGTGGGCGGCTCATCACATCAGTTCTCGACCATTACGGGGTATTCGAGCGGGCAGGAGCCTACGTGGAGCAGCAAATGAACACGCTCGGCATCACGGGCAGCAGCATCAGGGCAGCCATCATGTCGTTTTTAAACTCGCTCGGTTGGCGGGATATTTTCAATTTGAGCGGTGTGTGGGACCGTGCGAGGCGCATTTTCACGGAACCGATTGGCCGCATCCTGACGCTGGTGCGCAACCTCGGCACTGCTATCATGCAGTTCATTTGGGACGCTGTGTTGAGGCCGTTGGCCTCACTGGCGGAGGGCACCCGTGGCTGGGATTTGGTGAAGGCCATACTCGGTCGTGACCCCATCACTGGCGCCGCATTCCCTCGTACACCAGCCACACTAATTGGCGGTTTCATGCGGCTTATTGGGCAAGAGGAGGTTTGGGAAAACATCCAGCGTGGCGGTGCCATCCAGCGGGCTTGGGCATGGTTCCAGGGCGCATTGAGCGAGTTGATGGGTTTCATTGGTCAAATCCCAACGCTGTTCATCAGCACACTGCGCTCCATCACCCTCCAAGACTTTTTGCCACCAACCAATTTGTTCGCACGGATATTCCGGGTATTCGGCAATTTCGTGGGCAATTTCATCTCGTGGGCTGGGCGGCAGGTTTTGACGCTGCTCGAAATCATCTTCTCCGTGGTTGCGCCCGGCGCAATGCCCTATTTGCGGAGGGCAGCGGGTGCGTTCCAGACCATCATCCGCAACCCGATAGGCTTCGTTCGCAACCTCATCAATGCCGTGCTGCAAGGGTTCCGTGGTTTTGCCAGCCGAATTGGGACGCACCTTCGCAACAGCATTGTGCAGTGGCTGACCGGAGCCATGGCTGGCGCTGCGATTTACATCCCACGGGCTTTTGAACTACGTGAAATCGTCAGGTTTGTAATCTCGGTGCTCGGCCTGACGTGGCAAAACGTGCGAGGCAGGTTGGTGCGACATCTTGGAGAGCCAGCCGTTGTCGCCCTGGAAACCACAGTGAGCGTGGTGCGCACCCTCATCACCGAAGGCCCGGCGGCAGCTTGGGAGCAAATTCGTGAAATGCTTGGCAATTTGCGGGAAATGGTGATGACGCAAATCCTGCAATATGTCAGCACGACCATCGTGCAGGCGGCCATGACGCGACTGCTCACCAGCCTAAACCCAGCGGGGGCGTTCATTCAGGCCATCCTCGCCATTTACAACACGGTGATGTTCCTCATCGAGCGCATTCGCACCATCATGCAAGTGGGCCGCTCGGTGCTGGACAGCATCATGGCCATTGCCGCTGGTGCCATCGGCCCGGCAGCACAGCGGGTGGAGCGGACGATGGCCGGGCTGCTGACACTGGTCATCAGCTTTTTGGCTCGGATTGCCGGGTTGGGCAGGATTTCGGATGCAGTGGTGGGCATCATCCAGCGCATCCGCCGTCCGATTGACATGGCGCTGGACCGGGTGGTGAACTGGCTGGTGGGGATGGCGAGGCGGTTTGTGAGGGGGGTGGCGCAGGCGGGTGTGCCGCAGGATCCGAATGAAAGGTTGAGGTTGGGAATGCAGGCGGCGGTGGGTGCGGTGAACCGGTTTTCGGGTAGGGCAGTAGGAATGGCTGTACTTGAGCCGCTGATATTGGCCATAAAAACAAGGTATGGATTTCAAACACTTGATTTGATAGCGAGAGAGGGTAAATGGTGGGTTGGTGGAAGGGTGAACCCCGCGCAGCCCCCAATTCAAACGGGGGCGAATGCACAAGGAAATCTGAGACTGATCCTGCCAATTTCACTTCCGGCACATGAGAATGTGGCTGGGTCTGGACAAGGCCACTCAATTGCAAAACATGTTGCAAAAGACAAGACTTTTCTGATAAACAGGCTTATTACAGAGCCAAGAATTCCAGCAGCAACAACATTTGTAAATCAAGGAACTGCAAATATTGCGGTGAATGGGACGCTGTCTGCGAATCGAGCGGGCATAGAAACTTGGCTAAATTCTGGGACACCAACCGCCCCGGCACAATATGCCAATGTAGGGACAATGGTTGGTGGTTATGGATTCAGAAGGCCACCGGCGCCAAATGCCCAAAACCAATCCATGTTTAATACCTTGCCGCAGGTGCAATTTCCGAGGGTTCGAGTAATTATAAGGAAAAATGCAAATGTTGCTGGAGGTTGGTACATTGTCACTTCACATCCAGACGATTAAACAAATGGCTAAAGTTGAAATTGAATTAATATGGCAATTTTTGGCTTCCAATTGGTACGACAGAGAGGAAGACGATGATATTATTTTAGATGATGTAGTTAATTCCAATAGTCATGAATATTGTTTAAATTTATTACGTGAGCTTAAAAGATATTCTAAATCAAATATTAAGGTGGATGAAAAAACAGCTTTTATTTCTAAGGCTGTCTGGCGGTATTTCAACAACGATAAAGCAGCGTTGATATGGTTTCGGGATATTATTAATAAATTTGAAATCAAGGTCCAGTCAAATGCAAAAAAAGAAATCGCAGATTAGTCCACCAAAACAGGCATTTAATCAGGGGCAAAAAAATACCCGCTTCTTCCAAAATGGTACAGAAAGGAATACCCCATTTTTTGAAGTGGGTCAAAAAATGGCACCTCATCGAGACTTGGGATTGAGCGGGAGGGGCAATCCGGGGAACGCCGTAAATTTTGGCGATGTCAGCCCTGTGCAGCTACGTGGCCGGACCAATGCGGATTTCAGCAACAACAGATGGGCCTTGGTCAATGAGCGGGGAGTCCAAGGCGCTGGGTGCGAAGGGTGTACTGGTGGCCATTGTGTCCAATATTCTGCCACTGTTCGTTCAACATTTCAGGTAGCAACGACAGTAGCGCTGCCAAACATAGCTGATTACAGCAGCTACACGACCTGCCAGCAGCAACGCATTAGGGAAGCCATTACCAATGTGCTGGCGCCGCATGAACAGGAGCACGTGAGGGCTTTTCGCTCCTACAACGGCACGGTGAATACCCCCATCTCAATGACGGGTTGTCGAAGTGCGCTGGAAGGGATGGTTGCCAGTAGGGCCGAGGCCATACATCTTGGGGTGGAGGCACCCCGCCGGGCGAGCGCACAGGCTGCCAGCGATGCACTTGACCCATTTGTTGTAAATGTAGATTTGAACTGCACTTAGAAACATGGCAATAAAAAATCTGATGGATTCCACTGCGCCCAACGCCGCCAACCTGCATTTTGCACTCGACTACTTGCGACAAGTGTTGAGCGCAAGGATGAACATTCATTTCCAGAAAAACGGGTCAGAACAGGCAGTGATAGAGCTCCCCTCGCTTGGTTATTACAACGATGAGTCTGCTTTCTCACAATTCATAGCGCTACACAGGCCACCATTTGAGGAATATGTGATAATTCTGTTGGGGCTATTTCCGCACTTTGCGCCTGGGCTAATTGGCAACCTCATCACCGAGCACCTCCCCGACGGCGGCGACTTCCCGGAGTTCGGCGGCGTGAAGGGGCAAAACCACCGGGACATCCTGCCCACCGGCGAAACCGCACAGTTCATCCTCGCTGGCGACGACCTCGGAAAACGGCTGGAAGTCCAACAACTTTTCAGCACCGACCACTGGTTTTACAAAAAAAACATCCTGCACTTGGAGGCAGTGCCACCGGGCGAACCTGCGATGAGCGGCCGCATCCTCCTCGACCCAGAAGTGGTCGAAATGCTCACGCTGGGCAGGGTCAGCAAGCCTCGGTTCAGCACCGACTTCCCGGCGGAGTACATCGAAACGGGCATGGACTGGGACGACCTCGTGCTTGCTCCCAGTACGTTGCGCCAAATCCGGGAAATAGAAAGTTGGGTGCGGCACCAAGCCACTTTTTTCGAGACATGGGGCATGGGCAAGCGGGTGAAACCCGGCTATCGGGTGCTTTTCCATGGCCCATCGGGCACGGGCAAGACGCTCACGGCCACCTTGCTCGGAAAGTCAACAAAACGGGATGTGTTCAAAATTGACCTCTCGATGGTCGTGTCAAAATACATTGGAGAGACAGAAAAGAACCTCGCTCGCCTGTTTGACAAGGCGCAAAATAAGGACTGGATTCTGTTCTTCGACGAGGCGGATGCCCTTTTCGGCAAGCGCACGGGCATTCGTGACGCCCACGACAAGTACGCAAACCAAGAAGTAAGCTACCTCCTCCAGCGCATCGAAACTTATCCGGGGCTGGTCATCCTCGCCTCCAATTTCAAGAGCAATATTGATGATGCCTTTTTGAGACGATTTCAGGCGATGGTGTTTTTCCCCATCCCCAAACCGGAGGAACGGAAGGAACTTTGGGTAAAGGCTTTTCCGCCAAATATTCAGCTTGATTCCAACATCGGATGGGCGAATCTCTCGCAACAGTACGAGCTCACCGGAGCCAGCATCATGAACATCGTGCAATACTGCTGCATCATGGCATTGGAGCAAGGCAGCGACACGATTACGCTCGAAAATCTTCTCAACGGGATACGAAACGAGTTGGTCAAAGAAGGGAAAATCCTTTAGTTTGCAGTTCGACAGTGGGCAGTTGGCAGTCAGTTCGACAGTTGTTTAGTCAGTACCGTGGTGAATAGCGAAAGACTTTTATACTGCAAGACTGCACCCTGACTGCCAACTTCCCACTGTCGAACTGCAAACTTATGTTGCTTCCTTTTTTCAACGAAAACGAAATCGAAGCCGGCTGCGACGAAGCTGGCCGTGGCTGCCTCGCAGGCCCTGTGTTTGCCGCAGCGGTGATTTTGCCCAAGGATTTTTCTCACCCATTTCTCAACGACTCCAAGCAACTCACGGAGCATCAGCGCTTTGAACTGCGCCCCATCATCGAGCGAGAAGCACTGGCATGGGCAGTTGTGAGCCTGGAACCTTCCGAAATTGACCAACTGAACATCCTCTGGGCATCGGTGGAGGGAATGCACCGTGCAGTTGCAAAGTTGCAACTCACCCCGACGAGCTTGTTGATTGACGGCAACCGATTCCGGCCGTACCCTGGCATCCCGCACCACTGCATGGTGAAGGGCGATGGGCGATTCCTCAGCATTGCAGCTGCATCTGTTTTGGCGAAAACCTATCGGGACGACCACATGGATTCATTGGCAAAAACTTACCCACGATACGGCTGGGAACGCAACAAGGGCTATCCAACTGCCGAACACCGGGAAGCTATCCGGCAGCATGGTGCCACGCCAGCGCACAGAAAGTCGTTCAGGCTGCTGCCCTTGGGGGAGCAGGCGGTGTTGTTTAGAAGAATTGGGGAATAGGCTTGGTGTTATTTTTACCAAAAACAATTCAATAATTCCGCAATCAAACAACCCAACTTGCCGATATTAGCGCCCGTTTTGGAAACCTCCTTCCTGCTTGGACGTTTTCCAACCAAAAAAATTCAATTTCAACGATAAAATGACGGATTACTCATTCATTGCAAATGCTCATCCTGCCTTCATTGATTCGCTTTATGAGCAATATTTGGAAAACCCCGATGCAGTGGAGCAAAGCTGGCGCTTGTTCTTCAAGGGCTTTGACTACGGCTTCAATACAAATGGAGCCGCTGGCTCAAATGGCAATGGCGCTGCCCATGCGGTGCCCGGCGCTGTTGACCTCGACGAACTACGGGTGCTTGCCCTCATCGTCGGCTACCGCAACCGGGGCCACTTAAAAAGCACGACCAACCCACTGAAGCCACGCAAAAACCGCAAACCCTTCCTCGACCTTGCCGATTTTAGGCTCACGGAGGCCAACCTCGACAAGCCCTACGTGGCAGGCAAGGAGATTGGGCTGGAAAATGCTACCCTTCGTCAAATCATTGCGAAGTTGGAAAAAATGTACTGCGGCAACATCGGCTTTGAGTACCACCACATCCAAGACCGTGACAAGCGCCGCTGGCTTAGGGACCGATTGGAGTCTCAAACGCCCGAAAACCAGTGGGGGCTGACGATTGAAGAGAAGAAACGCATCCTCGAAAAACTCAATGGGGCCACGGTGTTCGAGCAGTTTTTGCACAAAAAATTCATCGGTCAAAAGCGCTTCTCGCTGGAGGGCGGAGAGACGACCATCGCTGCGCTCGACGCCATTATTACCGCCGCTGCTGACGCTGGCGTGGAGGAGGTCGTTTTCGGCATGGCTCACCGGGGCCGCTTGAACGTGCTGGCCAACATCTTGGGTAAAACTTACGAGCAGATTTTTACGGAATTTGAGGGTGAAATGCCCGAAGACCAGAGCTTCGGCGATGGCGACGTGAAGTACCACCTCGGTTTTTCTTCGCAAGTGACCACGCCGCACGGCAAGCAAACCTACCTGAAACTGGTACCAAACCCATCGCACCTCGAAGCGGTAAACCCTGTGGTAGAAGGTTTTGCGAGAGCAAAGGCCGATGTGTTGTACAACAGCCAGTACGATCGGATTTTGCCTGTTCTCATTCACGGTGATGCAGCTGTCGCTGGGCAAGGCATTGTGTACGAGTGCATCCAGATGAGCCTGTTGAAAGGTTACGAAACTGGGGGTACCGTCCATTTTGTCATCAACAATCAAATCGGTTTCACCACCAACTGGGAAGATGCCCGTTCCTCGACCTACTGCACGAGCGTGGCCAGCGTGGTGCATGCTCCCGTTTTCCATGTGAATGGAGATGACCCGGAGGCTGTGATTTTTTGTTGCAAACTGGCCATGGAGTACCGTCAGAAATACAACGAGGACGTGTTCATTGACATGGTTTGTTACCGCAAGCATGGCCACAACGAGGGTGACGACCCCAAATTTACCCAACCCGCACTTTACGAAATCATCAATTCACACGATGACCCACGCAACATTTACAGCAAAAAGTTGGTAGAGCGTGGCGATTTGGACAAAGTGATCGCCGAACAGTTGGAAAAAGAGTTCTGGAATGAACTTCAGGCTCGTCTTGAAAACCTGAAGCAGAACAAACTGCCGTACCAGTACCAGGAAACGGAGTTGACTTGGAAGACTTTAAAGAAAAACACCGATGCATCAGACTTTGACCAATCACCCGAAACTGGTGTTGCACCTGCGGTACTCGACAAAATCCTCGACCATATTCACCAGTACCCTAAAGATTTCAATGCTGTCGACAAAATTGACCGTATCCTGAAATCGTCAAAAGCGATGTGGAACAGCGGCAGGCTCGACTGGGCACTTGGCGAGTTGGCAGCTTATAGTTCGCTGTTGCTCGAAGGCAATGATGTACGCCTCAGTGGTCAGGATGTTAAACGAGGCACCTTTTCCCACCGTCACGCTGTGCTGAACGAAGTTGGCACGGGGAGGGAGTACAACCGCCTCGAAGGGTTGTCAGAAAAGCAAGGTAAGTTCCGCATCTTCAACTCGCTTCTGAGCGAGTATGGCGTACTAGGCTTCGAGTACGGCTACTCCCTCGCCCGCCCCGATGCGCTGGTGATTTGGGAGGGCCAATTCGGCGACTTTTTCAATGGTGCCCAAACGATGGTGGACCAGTTTATCATGTCTGCGGAGCGCAAATGGCAGCGAATGAGCGGCCTCTGCATGTTTTTGCCGCACGGCTACGAAGGCCAAGGCCCAGAGCACAGCAGTGGCAGGGTCGAGCGTTTCCTGCAAGGCTGCGCCAAGAACAACGTGACCGTGGCCAATGTGACCACGCCCGCCAACTTGTTCCATTTGCTGCGCAGGCAGTTGGTGCGTCCGTTCCGTAAGCCGTTGATTTTGATGACGCCCAAGAGCGGGCTTCGCCACCCGGAAGTGGTGTCTGAACTGAAGGATTTCCACACAGGCACTCGTTTCCAAGAAGTGATTGACGATGCCAACGCAAAGGCAGCGAAAGTGAAAACCTTGCTGCTGTGTACGGGCAAGGTCTATTTCGACCTGCTCGAAAAACAGCGCAACGACAACCGGGAGGATGTGGCCATTGTTCGCCTCGAACAACTTTACCCGCTGCCAGAGAAGCAACTGGACGCTATTTTCAAAAAATACAAAAACGCCAAAGTTGTACGCTGGGTGCAGGAAGAACCCGCCAACATGGGTTCGTGGATGTACCTGCTGTTCCAACTGAATGGCAAGCGAACGCTGGAGCTCGTTTCGAGGGAGGCTGCTGCATCGCCAGCGGTTGGATTCAAAAAGCAGCACGACAAGCAACAGGCTGAGGTAGTGGCTAAGGCATTTGAGTAGGCTGCGTGAAATTGAGACCTGCCAAGTTTTAAAATTTGGCAGAGTTAGAAAGTCAAAAGCCCCGTTGGCACTAGTTGCCAACGGGGCTTTTTTTCAAAACAATGCAAAGCTGACGAAAGCCAAACCAATAACTGCGAAAATGAAAATGGCAAGGTAGAGAATGCCTGAGAGTATATTTTTTGTGATGGTCTTTAACCAACCTTGGCCATAAAAACGCTTCATGGCAAATAGTGGGTAAAAGCAGACTGTTATCAGCGCAATGCCCATTGCTGCGCCGAGCTTGGTGTCCAACCAACTACCAATGAATATGACGAGCGCGAGCAATAGGAACTGGAACGAATGGACATGGAACGAAAATACCAAGTGCTCATAGTAAAGGTAATGCCGCCGGATGTACATCAACTTTAAGATAAGTGCCAACATGGGCATCATGAACAGCATCATCCAAAGCACGTTTCCCAGTAGGTAAAATACAAAGTTGTCGCCCTTTTTTTGGAGCTTGATCTGCTGCCGCACCAATAATTTCGGCATGAAGCCAGTGATGCCATAAGCCTTCAACAAGCTGTCCTCCTTCATATTGTCCAAATCCTCCACAGCAATATTCACTTGGTCTGATTCCTGAAGTGATATGTTGAAATTGCCACCATTGTAAAGTGTATCTTTTGTGCCATCATGGACAAAAGCTTTCGCAAACGTCAAGCTGTCGTTGGCTGAAGTGATATAGCTGCTATCCAGCTTGGAAAACAAAGTGTCCAAGGCGGCATTTGCACTCCGGTCGTTGAGCGTGGCTGCCACCGATTTTTTCAGGGAATCGAGTTGTAGGTAAAACTGGTGCTTTTGGTGAAGTTCTTTTATTTCATTGTAAGATTTGGGCATTATTTGCGAAGGGCCATCACCAATTCGCACTGATAATGCAGCGATAAACAACGCGCCTGCTACCAGGAACAACCGCACGGGGTGGTAGTAGCGCACGTGCTTCCCGGCAAAATAGTCTACCGTAAGTTTCCCTGGGATAACCAATGCTCGAAGCGTATTGAAGGCCCTGTTGTCGAAATTTAAAAGCGTGCCCACGACTTCTGAAATGATATCCCGGAACCTGAGACGGCCATCGTGGTTCTTTTGGCTGCACTGCGGGCAGAATCTAGCCCGCTCTGGCAGCGGGAAGTCACAATTGCGGCAATGTTGCGTTGGTGGTTCGTTTTCCATGCAGGTCAATTTGCGGCTAAAATAATGCGGGGTAGGGAGATGTGTGGGAGTTTTAGACGAAACCTATTGACGCAGGATAAATCAGAGGCATTGCCTCTGAAAACCATTTTGCTTTTATCCTGTTGCAATGCCGTCCAAAATGAATCAAACGTTTATGAAAAACTATCTCATCGCAGGCGGCTCCTCCGGCATCGGTTTGGAGCTTGTAAAAAAACTGAGTGCTGAAGGCCACCAAGTAATCGTTGTTTCACGCACAGGCGATAGCTTGGCTGGGCTGCCCGGTGTAGCGCATTTGCCAAAAAACCTCGTGACCGACGACCTCGCTGAAGGCGAACTCCCCACAACCCTCGACGGCGTGGTTTATTGCCCTGGTAGCATCAACCTCAAGCCGTTTCGGTCGCTGAAGCCCGATGCGTTCCTCGAAGATTTCCAAATCAACGTGCTCGGTGCAGTGAAGGTCTTGCAGGCTTCGCAAAAGGTGCTGAAAAATGCCGAAAACCCCTCGGTCGTGCTGTTCAGCACGGTAGCTGTTGGACAGGGGATGCCATTCCATGCCTCCATTGCAGCAGCGAAAGGTGCCGTGGAGGGCCTCGCTCGCTCGCTTGCCGCCGAGTGGGCACCCGCTGTCCGGGTCAACTGCATCGCTCCATCACTGACTGATACCCCGCTGGCTGCCCGCCTGCTCGCCTCTGATGAAAAAAAGGAAGCTGCTGGTGCCCGTCATCCGCTCAAACGAGTCGGTACGGCAGCTGAGATTGCTTCGCTCGCCCATTTCCTGCTCTCCGAAAACAGTGGCTGGATGACCGGGCAGGTTATTGGGATGGACGGTGGCATGTCGGCGTTGAAGCTGTAACCCACTCAACTTTATCAACTTTTATCAACCTATCATCATGTTCGGACTATTCAAAAAAGACCCCGCCAAGCAACTGCGTGAACAGTACGCCAAGCTCCTCGAAGAAGCCCGTGACCTCCAGCGCAAGGGCGACATCAAGGGTTTTGCCCAAAAATCGGCGGAAGCCGATGAAGTGCTGAAAAAACTGGAAGCGCTGGTGCCGAAATGACCTTCAATTGAGTCAACGACTACCTGCTGTGCAACGTCCACTCATCAACATCGTCTGGTTCAAACGGGACTTGCGACTGCGTGACCATGAGCCGTTGCAGTTGGCACAGCAGTCAGGCTTGCCTGTCCTGTTGCTCTTTGCCTTCGAGCCGTCTGTGATGGCTGCACCGCAATACAACGAGCGGCACTGGCGGTTTGTGCAGCAATCGTTGGATGACATGAACCGCCAACTGGCGCAGCACGGAGCACAAGTGACCATTTTTCATGCAGAGATGCTGCCAGTGTTGGAGGTTTTGCTGGCTGAGTTTTCCATCCAAACCATATTTTCTTACCAAGAAACAGGGCTGAAAATCACCTACGACCGGGACAAGGCCGTGGCCAGTTTTTGCGAAGCAACCCAAATCAGATGGCACGAGTGCGAGTGCAATGCCGTGCGCCGGGGTTTGCGCAGCCGGAAAACATGGCGGGAGCATTGGTACGATTTCATAGCCGCCCCGCAGTACCGTGTGGATTGGTCGAAATGGCAGGGTATCAAACCCCAAGACCTGTCAGGTTTTGAAAACTTGGAGCGCCTGAACATCAGCGCCGATTCCAATTTTCAGCCTGGCGGCGAAAGCTATGCCCATGCCTACCTCAAATCTTTTCTTCACGACCGCATCCAGCAATATGCCAAGTCCATCTCCAAGCCGCACGAAAGCCGGCGGGGATGCAGCCGTTTGTCGTCGTACTTGGCTTGGGGCAACCTGAGCATCCGGCAAGTTTGGCAAGCAGCTGCACTGGCCCACGAGCGCCACGGTTGGAAGTTCCAACATGCAGCCTTTTCGTCCCGGCTGCGATGGCAGGCGCATTTCATCCAAAAATTTGAGAGCGAAGACCGCATGGAGTTTGAGAATGTGAACCGTGGCTACGATTTTTTGGAGAAAACCCACGACAGCGTCCTGCTCGAAGCTTGGAAACAGGGTCGAACCGGATTCCCGCTTGTGGATGCTTGCATGCGCTGTCTTCATGCAACGGGCTGGGTTAATTTTAGGATGCGGGCCATGCTGGCCTCCTTCCTCACGCACCTGCTCTGGCAACCGTGGCAGCCCGGTGCCGAGTGGCTTGCCCAGCTTTTCCTTGATTTTGAGCCGGGCATCCACTACCCGCAGTGGCAGATGCAGGCGGGAGTCACAGGCATCAACACCGTGCGCATCTACAACCCCGTGAAGCAGGGGCAGGACAACGACCCAAAAGGCATTTTTGTAAAAAACTGGGTACCGGAGCTACGCAACGTACCGGAGAACTTCATTCACGAACCGTGGAAAATGTCGTTGATGGAACAGCAGCTGTACGGTGTGCTGATTGGGCAGGATTACCCCGCTCCGGTCATTGATTTGCAGGTAGCGCACCGATTTGCCAGGCAAAAACTCTGGGCAATGCGTACCGATGCGAGGGTGCGTCAAGAAAATGAGCGTATTTTGAAACGCCATACCGTGCCCGACAGGGAAGCTTGGGCGGGTACGAAGGGGTAGTATCTACACCGAAACTGGGCGTTCTGGCTTATGAGTTGGACATGACCAAAATCCCCAAACCTTTTTATTTTTGCAAAAAACACTGCGCAATGGACATCATCTGCATAGACGACAACTTCACACCGGAGCAAATGGCCGAAATCCCGAACCGGCCCATCAAGGACAAAATGTACACCATCCGGGACGTGGTAAAATCTGCCAATGGCATCGGCTTGTTGCTGAACGAAATCGAGAACCCACACACAGGCTGGACGATGCGCAATGGCATGAAGTTTACCTTCGAGCCTAATTTCAACATCCGCCGCTTTGCCGATTTGCAGCACATGCCGCTGTCGTACGAAATGATTCGGGAAGAGACCAAGGTGCGGGTGTAACCCAGACTTTTGTCCAAAAGGAAAAAGGGTTGCTGACCAAGTCGGCAACCCTTTTTTATGTGCTCAAATTACCAGCTTTAAAAAAAACCGGGCAAGGCGCTGGCGAACCAGACAACCTTGCACCGGAAATATTGTGGCAATTTATTGCTAACCTAATTGCTTGTTACTCCACAGCCAACTTGGTCACAACAGTGCCAGTAGGCGTCACCAAACGCAGCAGGTAGAAACCTGGGTTCAGTTCGGAGATGTTGATGCTGTCCGAGAATTGGCCCTTGGCCAACAATCCAAGTGAGCGGTTCAACACCTGCTTCCCACTAACATCGAGAAGGCTGATAGTAAGCTCAGTTGTTTCTGCCAATTGCAAATCGAGGTTGAGGAAATCAGAAGCTGGGTTCGGATAGATAGCGAAACCCTCGATTTCTGTGGCCTCGTTGGTCGAGCTGATAAATGGAAGTGGGAAGGAGGTGCCATCTGGCAGCGCTACCCACAAGCCGAAAGCAGGCTCATTTGCATTTGCTGGAGAAAGGAAACCACTGGCGTAAACAATTGCTGCACCACCGCCCAAACCGCTCAAGTCGGCCTCGTAAGAAGCGACGATGGTGTTGTTTTGGCCGGTCGGTGTGATGTCCAAGATGTACTCGCCAACTGGAACAGTGATGTAGCCTGTCACATCGCCATAAGCTGCATTGGAAACAATGGTGGCCACGCCACGTGCGATTACGTCCACCGCAGGGGCATCCGTTGAGCCGTGGTTGACGATGAAATCAACACCGCCCGTGGTTGCCGCCTCACGGGTGCCTTCCACCACATTCAAGGTAAATGGCGTAGTCGCATTGCCCACCAAACCAGAAGCAATCACTGCGTATGTTTCATCAATGTCAAAATTCACAGGGAAAGTTGCAATGATGTCGCTAGGATCGTCGCTCGGCGAAGGTGCAACACCGATATTCAGCGTACGACCTGCTGTTACGTCCACGTAGGGGGTAGCTGTGCGGTACTCGAAGTTCGTGAGGAACGGCTCATCGTTCACCCAGATGTCAACCGTTGGGCTGGCCGAGTTGTGTATGATTTGCACCCTGGCTGTATTCAATACTGCTGGCAATGCAACCACGGTGCCATTCGGCAATGCGGCAAACAGGCCAAAAGGTTCAACTGAAACATTGGCAAAAAAGCCTGAAGCAAAAACCAAAGCAGCGCCACCACCCAATCCGCTCAACGGGGCTGTATAGGAAGCTACGATTTCATTGTTCAAACCCGCAGGTGTTATGTCGAGTGTGTAGTCGGCAGCAGGTACTGTGATGTAAGGTGTGAAATCACCATAAGCAGCGTTGTTCACGATGGTCGCAACGCCACGGGCAATCACGTCCACCGCAGGTGCATCCGTTGAACCGTGGTTCACCATTACGTCAACCGTTCCGGCAACCAATGCCGATTCACGTGCATTTTCAACCAAGTTGATGGTGAATGGCGTTGTAGGGTCGCCAACGAGGCCACTTGCGACGGCATAATAGCTGCCGCCCGGTACAAAATTCACTGGGAAAGTGGCGATGATGTCGCTCGGGTCGTCGCTCGGCGATGGCGCTACACCGATGCTCAAGGTCGTGCCAGCAGGCACGTCCACGAACGGCGTGGCGGTGCGGTACTCGAAATTCGTGAGGAACGGAGCGCCGTTCACCCAGATGTCAACGGTCGGGCTGGCCGAGTTGTGGATGATCTGCACACGTGCCGTGTTCTGCACGGCTGGCAGTTCAATGACTGTTCCGTCGGGCAGTGCGGCGAACAGGCCGAATGCAGGCTGGCCAGCGGCCGGAGCCAAGAAGCCGGAAGCAAAAACGACGGCAGCGCCTCCACCCAAACCACTCAACGGGGCCGAGTAGGAAGCGACGATTTCGCTGTTCTGGCCAGCAGGCGTGATGTCGAGCGTGTAGTCGGCGGCGGGCACGGTGATGTACGGGGTCACGTCGCCATAGGCGGCGCCGCTGACCAAGGTGGCCACGCCACGTGCGATGACGTCCACCGCGGGGGCGTCGGTGGAGCCGTGGTTGACGATGAAGTCGACGTCGCCGGAGGTTGCGGCCTCACGGGCATTTGTAACGACGTTCAAGGTGAAGGGTGTCGTCGGGTCGCCAACGAGTCCGGAGGCCAGCACCACGTAGGTGCCGTTCGGGGCGAAGTTGGCCGGGAAAGTGGCGATGATGTCGCTCGGGTCGTCGCTCGGCGAGGGCGCAACGCCGATGCTCAGGGTCTGTCCGGCGGGCACGTCCACGTATGGGGTGGCGGTGCGGTACTCGAAGTTGGTGAGGAACGGAGCGCCGTTCACCCAGATGTCCACGGTCGGGCTGGCCGAGTTGTGGATGATCTGCACACGTGCCGTGTTCTGCACGGCTGGAAGTTCGAGGACGGTTCCGTCGGGCAGTGCTGCGAACAGGCCGAAAGCTGGCTGGCCAACGGCCGGCGCCAAGAAGCCGGAAGCAAAAACAACGGCAGCGCCTCCACCCAAACCGCTCAGCGGGGCCGTGTAGGAAGCGACGATTTCGCTGTTCTGTCCGGCGGGCGTGATGTCGAGTATGTAGTCGGCCGCGGGCACGGTGATGTAGGGGGTCACGTCGCCGTAGGCGGCACCGCTGACCAAGGTGGCCACGCCACGTGCGATGACGTCCACTGCAGGTGCGTCCGTGGAGCCGTGGTTGACGATGAAGTCGACGTCGGCGGAGGTTGCGGCCTCACGGGCGTTTGCAACAACGTTCAACGTGAAAGGGGTAGTCGGGTCGCCAACGAGGCCGGAAGCCAGCACCACGTAGGTGCCGTTCGGGGCGAAGTTGGCCGGGAAAGTGGCGATGATGTCGCTCGGGTCGTCGCTCGGCGAGGGCGCAACGCCGATGCTCAGGGTCTGTCCGGCGGGCACGTCCACGTATGGGGTGGCGGTGCGGTACTCGAAGTTGGTGAGGAACGGAGCGCCGTTCACCCAGATGTCCACGGTCGGGCTGGCCGAGTTGTGGATGATCTGCACACGAGCCGTGTTCTGCACTGCGGGCAGTTCGAGCACGGTTCCGTCGGGCAGTGCGGCGAACAGGCCGAATGCAGGCTGGCCAACGGCCGGAGCCAAGAAGCCGCTCGCAAAAACGACGGCAGCGCCGCCACCCAATCCGCTCAGCGGGGCCGTGTAGGAGGCGACAATTTCGCTGTTCTGCCCGGCGGGCGTGATGTCCAGTGTATAGTCGGCAGCTGGCACCGTGATGTACGGCGTCACGTCGCCGTATGCGGCGCCGCTGACCAAGGTGGCCACGCCACGTGCGATGACGTCCACCGCAGGGGCGTCCGTTGAGCCGTGGTTGACGATGAAGTCGACGTCGCCGGAGGTTGCGGCCTCACGGGCGTTTGCAACAACGTTCAACGTGAACGGTGTCGTCGGGTCGCCAACAATGCCGGAGGCCAGCACCACGTAGGTGCCGTTCGGGGCGAAGTTGGCCGGGAAAGTGGCGATGATGTCGCTCGGGTCGTCGCTCGGCGAGGGCGCAACGCCGATGCTCAGGGTCTGTCCGGCGGGCACGTCCACGTATGGGGTGGCGGTGCGGTACTCGAAGTTGGTGAGGAACGGAGCGCCGTTCACCCAGATGTCCACGGTCGGGCTGGCCGAGTTGTGGATAATTTGGACCCGTGCCGTGTTCTGCACGGCTGGAAGTTCGAGCACGGTTCCGTCGGGCAGTGCTGCGAACAGGCCGAAGGCAGGCTGGCCAGCGGCCGGTGCCAAGAATCCGGAAGCGAAGACAACGGCAGCGCCGCCGCCGAGGCCGCTCAGCGGGGCCGTGTAGGAAGCGACGATTTCGCTGTTCTGCCCGGCGGGCGTGATGTCGAGTGTGTAGTCGGCGGCGGGCACGGTGATGTAGGGGGTCACGTCGCCGTAGGCGGCGGCGCTGACCAAGGTGGCCACGCCACGTGCGATGACGTCCACGGCGGGTGCATCCGTGGAGCCGTGGTTGACGATAAAGTCGACGTCGGCGGAGGTTGCGGCCTCACGGGCGTTTGCAAACAAATTCAATGTAAACGGCGTCACTGCATCACCGACAATACCTGATGCAATGGCTACATAGGTGCCACCATCATCCAGTGTGACTGGAAAAGTAGCGATAATGTCGCTTGGGTCATTGCTTGGAGCAGGTGCTACCCCGATTTCCAGTTGTACACCAGCAGGCACATCAACATACGGCGTCGCAGTTCGGTACTCAAAATCAGTCAGGAACGGCTGACCATTGACCCAAATATCAACGGTCGGTGTAGGTGAGTTGTGGATGATTTGCAATCGAGCGGTTTGGGACCACCCCACGAAAGCAGCCACAAGGAAGGCTAGGATTAACGTAATTTTTTTCATCACATTTTTTTGGTTAGAACCCGGAGCTAACATGCAAACGGGTCTTTCAATTAGAAAATAGAATTTATCTTCGGAATGCTATGTGCAGGTTGATAGGCGATGGTTGTCTGGGCACTCAATTTTTTTTAAAAAAAACTGACGCCCTGCGTTTCCAGCTTTTTTTAAACCATTTCCCCATAATTTCATTTTGAGGAAGCTGTGGCAGTGCCACGGTAGTCATTCATTTATTTCGTTGCGTCAAACATTAAAATATGCCAACTTCCATCGTCATTGGTGCCGGAATAGCCGGGCTTGCCACCGCCCTTCGGCTTAGGGCAGCTGGTCATGACGTGGACGTGTTCGAGGCCAATGACTATCCCGGCGGCAAGCTCCATGCCTTTGCACTGGGAGAGTATCGCTTCGATGCTGGACCGTCGCTGTTTACCTTGCCCAACTTGGTGACGGAACTGTTTGGGTTGTTTGGCGAGGATGCTGCACTGCATTTTGAGTATCAACGGAAAGCCAACGTCTGCAACTATTTCTGGGAAGATGGCACCCGTTTCAATGTCAGTTCAGACGAGGAGCAATTCGCCCAAGCCGCTTCTGCTGCATTTGGAATCGCTCCGCAAAAACTGCTCGACTACCTGCACCGCAGCCGCCAGAAATACGAGGCTACTGCCCCTATTTTCCTCGAAAAATCACTGCACAAACTTGGCACTTACCTCTCATCGGACACTCTGTTGGCCTTGGTAAAAATGCCCATGCTCGATATAGGTACAAGCCTCGACGCCCTGAACCGCAAGGCACTCAGCGAACCACATCTCGTGCAGTTGTTCAACCGATATGCCACTTACAATGGCTCGTCGCCGTACCAGACGCCGGGCATCATGTCCATGATACCGCAGTTGGAGCTTCACCTCGGCACCTACTTCCCTCGTGGTGGCATGCACAGTATAACGACCAGCCTGTTCGAATTGGCAAAACGGCAGGGCATCCGCTTTCATTTTGGCGAAAAAGTCACGCAGGTTTTAGTGAAAAACAACAAGGCCATCGGCATGCAACTCATTGACCACCAGCAATTTGCCGATGTAGTGGTATCGAACATGGACATTTTCTCTACCTATAAAAAATTGCTGCCAGACCAGCCTCACCCTGAGCGGACACTTGGGCAGGAGCGTTCTAGCTCGGCCATCATTTTCTACTGGGGCGTCCGGCGGCAGTTCCCCGAACTTGACCTCCACAACATCTTTTTCAGTGCTGATTACCCGACAGAGTTTGCCCATATTTTCGATAAAAAAACACTTGGGAACGCCCCCACGGTCTACCTAAACATCACCAGCAAAGACGAACAAACCGATGCTCCGGCAGGCGCTGAGAACTGGTTTGTGATGATAAACGCCCCCGGCGATTATGGTCAGGATTGGGCAGCGCTCGTGGCACAGGCCCGGCATGATATCCTCCAAAAACTCAGCCGCCTGCTCGATACCGACCTCGAACCGCTTATCGAAGTGGAAAACGTGCTAACGCCACCGCTCATCGAGCAGCGAACTAGCTCCTACCGGGGCGCACTGTACGGTGCTGCAAGCAATTCAAAGTTTGCTGCCTTTTTGCGCCATCCCAATTTCTCCTCCAACATCAAAAACCTCTACTGCTGCGGCGGCTCGGTACACCCCGGCGGCGGCATCCCGTTGTGCTTGCTTTCCGCCAAGATTACAGCGGATTTAATCGCATCAAAATACTGAGAACCCATGTTTCAGACCCAATCCATCGCACTTCCGCTCGATAAGACCCGGTTGTCCATCTTCCTCACTTGGCTGGTTACCGTCTCCGGTTTGATAGGTATTTTCATCGGTTTCAATGACTGGTTTTTGCCCAAAACCCCTTTCAATTTGCTGCTGGGCACTGGGCTGTTGCTCTGGAATTTTCCACTGAAAAACGGTTGGCGCAGCCTCGCTGTCTGGTCGTTGGCATACGGCATCGGCTTTGGCGTGGAGGTGGCGGGAGTGAGCACTGGCCTGCTGTTTGGCGAGTACCACTACGGCGACAACCTCGGCCCAAAACTCTTCGGCGTTCCACTCATCATCGGCATCAATTGGGTGGTACTGACCTTCACCACGCTGCAAATCAGCCAGCGCTTGCTCCACAACAAATGGGCGGCCTGCCTGCTCGGTGCCTCGTTGATGGTGGCGCTCGATGTTTTTATCGAACCCGTCGCCCCGATTTTTGACTTCTGGCATTGGAAGGCCGGGGAAGCCCCCTTGCAGAACTTCGTCGCATGGTTTTTTGTGGCATTTTTACTGCAAATACTGACTTACAAAGAGGCACAAGACCAAAAACACCCCCTCCCGATGCACCACTTCGCCGCTCAAGTCCTATTTTTCGCTTTTTTCTATGCCACATACCACTTATGATATCGCCATTGTGGGGGCCGGGGCCGCAGGCCTACACCTCGCATTGGCTTTTTGCCGCAACTCTTTTTTTGACGGTAAAAAAATCCTGCTCCTCGACAAGGACAGCAAGGACCTAAACGACCGTACCTGGTGCTATTGGGAAAAAGGCGATGGCCACTGGGATGCGTTGCTCCGCAAATCGTGGGCAAAAGGCGACTTCTACGGCGTCGAAAAGCACCGAGCATTTGATATTGCTCCATACCATTACAAGATGCTACGGGCCATTGATTTTTATGGTTTCGCAAAACAGCAGTTGTCCAAACATTCCAACATCGTTTGGGTAAAAGACGAAGTGCGGGGCGTCATCAGTGGCAGCCCCATCCGCATACAGGGCGAGGTGGGGGATTACGAAGCCTCGCATGTTTTCGACAGCCGGGTGCCGCCCGGATTCCCGCAGTTGCCCAATGGTGATAAGTCGTACACCCACCTGCTCCAGCACTTCAAGGGCTGGTACGTGCGCACCCCCGACGACCGATTCGACCCCGACCGTTTCACGATGATGGACTACCGTTTGTTGTACAAGGACACCTCCAGTTTTACCTATGTGCTGCCACTCAGTCCACGGGAGGCATTGGTAGAATTTACCCTGTTCACGGGCAGCCTGATACCCGATGCCGATTACGATGCCATGTTGCAGCAGTATTTTGATAAAATATTGAAAATCAAGGACTTTGATATCGAGGAAGTGGAAAAGGGCGTGATTCCGATGAGCGATTTCAATTTTCAAAAATACTCATCGGGGCGGCACATCCGCATCGGAACAGGCGGCGGTTGGGTGAAGCCATCCAGCGGCTACTCGTTCAAGAATTGCGAGCGCAATGCGGCAAAAATCGCTGCCAACTTGGCTGCCGGAAGGCCTGCTAACCAAGGCGTTTTCTCCAAACGGTTCAAGATGTACGATTCGATATTCCTCGATGTGCTGCGCCGTCAAAACGACCTCGGCCCCCGTCTTTTTGAGACAATGTATTTCAAGAACGACGTGCAAAAAATCTTCGCCTTCCTCGACAACGAAACTAGCATTCCCGAAGAACTTAGCATCATCACCGGCTTTCCACAGTTGCCGTTTCTTAAATCGCTGGTCAAAATTATTACCCCATAAATGGAGCAACTAACAACTTGCCCAGCTTGCAATGGCCATCAATACCTGCCATTCGTAGAGACGGCGGCCATGATGCACCCGCACGCCGATGAGCGTTTTCAGTTCGTGCGCTGCAATGACTGCGGGCTGGTCTTCCTCAACCCACGGGTGTCCGCCACTGACCTCGGCCAATATTACACCGCCGCCTACCTGCCCTACCGTGTGGAGGAGGCTTGGGGAAAATACGCCCATTTCGTGCAAAGTGACCAGCGCCGCATTGACCGCAACCGGGTAGCGCTGGTGAGGAAATTTCATGCACTGACGCCCAGCAGCCGGGTGCTCGACGTGGGCTGCGGCAAACCAACCTTTCTAGCTGCCCTGCGTGACGCAGTGCCCGCCCAACTGCTCGGCATCGACTTCAGTGACGAAGGTTGGGCCAGCTCCCCCGACCGGTACCGGGGCATCCAGCTCCGCAAAGGCGAAGTGACCGACCTGCGTAATGAGCCGCCCATGGATGTGGTTACCATGTGGCACTACCTTGAGCACGATTACGCTCCACAGGCCCACCTCCGCCAATTGCTCGACCTATCGCATTCGCAAACCCGCCTCATCGTAGAGGTACCCAATCACGACTCCTACACCCGGCGTCGCTTTGGGGCGCACTGGGCGGGCTACCATACGCCAAGGCACACGGCGCTTTATTCGCCCTATAACATCCGAATTTTGATGGAAAACAGCGGCTGGCAAGTGGAACAAGTGCTGACCTACGGCACACTCGACCCTTATACCCTGCACTGGATGAGCCGTATGGAACAACAGGGCATTGACTGGACTAGCTCGATGGAGGGCCGCTTTTGGGGCTACGTGGCGGGTATGGTGCTGAATGCGCCAAGGTATTTGCTGCACAAGCACCAGTCATTGGGATTTATGACGGTGGTGGCGAAGCCGATTTGATTGGTAATTCCCTTCAACACAAATCGAAAACCAAGTGTCAAATCAACTGTCGTCCCTGCCAAGTCCCTACCGAGTGGTAGGGCTGAAATCGCACGAACATTTCCTCTTTGTACCAATCTAATTGGCGGGTCTTCTCGATGGCAACCCGGTGCTCGGCGCTTTGATAAGCAAATGCCTTCAAGGAGTCGAGGTTGTTCCAAAGGCTGAACGTGGCCATTTGCACCAGCGGCGCCTCGCCAATGCCCTTGGTGAAAAGCAATCCTGAGCAACCTGCTGCTATTGGTTTTTGAGATGTGGGCACATAGCGCCAGAAATCGGCCATACGCCGCCAGCGGATGGTGGCACGGGTGATTACAGCGATGAGCGGGTTGTTCTCGTCTAGGTCGGACGATGGCGTGAACGGGTTGCCACCCGACCAAAGGCCCTTGGATTGACGTGTGCGCAGGAAGACCGTCCATTGCTCGGTACTGTGTGCCTGAAATGCAAGGTAAACTTGGCTTTTTTCAAAAAAATCCTGCGCCGCTGCCTCCTCCGACCAGACGCCGAGCAGGGCGTACACCTCCCAGTCTGGCAGCGGATTGAAGCCGTCGCCCTTGCCACTGCCCATTAGTTTGTAAAATAGCAACCCAGGAATGCGCTGGAGTGGTGCGTGTGCGAACTGCATTTGGCCAAAGGCCCAGAGCCTGCCAGATAGGGTGGGGTAGCGAAAAAAGGTAAGGGTCGTAATGGATTTTGACATGCTGTTATAATGCTGTTTTGTGTTTTTGGTTGCCGCCTTGTTTAATATTTGATAAAAAAGAGTTCAACAAAAAGGTATTGCTTAAAAACCATTTAAAAATAAAGCTGTTAGGCAGGCAACCTTTTGGGCAACGCTCGCACATAGGTTTCTCAATATAAATGTTGTGGCAATGACAGATGAACTTCTCGTAAACGGCTGTTTGAGGGAAGACCCCCGATTTCAGCAGACTTTGTACGAAAAATACAAGGTTGAGATGTTCATGCTTTGCCTGCGTTATGCAAAAAACCGTGCGGAGGCTTAAGATTTCCTTCAAGATGGGTTCATGCAAGTATTCAAGGACTTGCGCCAATTTGACACGGGCAAGGGCTCGTTACAAGGTTGGGTACGCAAGGTAGTGCTGAACAAAGTGCTACAGCAATTGCGAAAAAAGAAATTGCAGTTCGCCAACGCAGATATTGCAGACTATGCGAACTTGCTGCCTGAAGGCGAGACCATTATATCTATGCTGTCGGCAAAGGAAATCGTACAGTTGATACAGGAATTGCCCGAAGGGTACAGAACCGTTTTCAATCTTTACATGGTGGAGGGGTACTCGCACCAAGAGATTGCAGACAGTTTCAATATTTCGGTCAATACCTCAAAGACGCAGTTGCATAAAGCCAGGCTGGCACTTCAGCATAAAGTCACGAATTTAGTTTCAGCTTGAAATTACATGAGCAACGAGCATAAAAACACAGAAGAAATACGGCGTCTGCTTCAGGAAAAGCTTGCGTCGAAGGAGCCTGCCGAAGAGGGTTGGAACGTACCGTCGGGAGGGGTTTGGTCGGGTATTTCGGAGGAATTGGGTGCGAATCGGACTGCTGTTAAGTCGAGCAATAAATCTTTATGGTACTTGGTGGGCATTAGTGCAATCTTGGCGGTTTTGCTCATTCGGGAGTGTTCACACAGGCAGGAGGTGAACCAAATGCGCCAAGAAATCCAGCAAGTTCGGCAAGAATGCGAGGAAAAACAGAGCTCCCGGAAAGATAGCCGTTCGGAAAATAGCGATGCGGCAGGCAGGTTGGCGATGGGTGCTGCTCCCGTTGGTTTGTCCGATGATAAGCTTGCGAAGCCGCAAATTTTGACCCCTCAGCCGCAAGTTCCCATTCTGAAATCTTCTTTTCCAAAACCAATTCAATCTTTTAATAGTGCTGGTCAATCATCAGAAACGACCTCAATGTTCGTATTCGGTCAGGCGCAACCAACCTCCAGCACAAAGGAACAACACTCAGTTGCAGGCATTGGATTTGAGCAAGGTAGCACATCGGAATTAACACAATTGCCAACATTGGCTTTGTCAATGTTGACCACTGATTCGAAACCTCCAAGTCACAAAATTCATCTCCCCAAACCGGGAGGAAATGCATTGCCTTTCGCAATTTTAGGAAGCTTTCAGGCAGGGTTGGCACTCACTGGCAATCGCCTTTCTGGTGAAAAGCCAGCGATAATAAGCAACCAACAACCGTTGACTGCTTGGCGGGCTGGCATCGGTTTGGAGGGTGTCATCAACCGCCACTGGTCGGTGCTGACTGGTGTTGAGTACACCCATTCCCGCATTGAAACGGAGTACCAACTGCAAGTGCCGTTTACCCACAACGGTGAGTTCCAGCATGACGACGGCAATTTTGACAACCAATACAATCACTCGCTGCCGTCTGCTTTGGGCAATTATCCAGCCCAGTTCGTGCTGACTCGTGCCAGCGACGCTACCATCCATGAAGGTGACCTGATGGATTTGGAATTGCATATCCGGCAGCAGACTCGATTCTTCAGTTTGCCGCTGCAACTGCGCTACGGATTTGGCAAGCACCGTTGGCAGCTTGGCTCCAAAGCTGGGGTCGTTGCCAACTATGTGTTGGGTGTGTCTTCCGAGATGCCGACGCTTATTCCGCACCACGAGGCCATCCACCAGCGGCACACCTCCATTGGTACCCCTTCCCGCGCTGACCTCCAAAAATGGACGTTGGACTATACCCTCGGCCTCGACCTACGCTATCAATTGACAAACCGCTTCGGGCTATTCCTCAATGGCACTTACCAACAAGGAATGACGCCCGTTTATCAGAGCGATATTGTGAAAAACTACCTCCATGCGTGGAACTTGGGTGCCGGGCTGCATTTCCAAATTTGGTAAACCTTCTTGCTGTTGGCCCGTTTCAATCCCAAACATTTCCGCATGAGTTTCTTGACCGCTGAATGGCGAAAACTGTCCCTCGCCAATTATGAGGTGAGCCCCGAACTGCTGCAACCCTATCTGCCACATGGCACCGAACTCGATATTTGGAATGGGCGATGCTATGTGAGCTTGGTGGGTTTTATGTTCAAAAACGTAAAGCTGCTGGGTGTTTCCGTGCCTTTCCACACCAATTTTGAGGAAGTTAATCTTCGGTTCTATGTCCGCCACAAGTCCAACGGAGAGTGGCGGCGTGGAGTGGTTTTCATCAGCGAACTGGTGCCTAAAATAGCCATTGCCTTTGTAGCCAATACAATTTACAGGGAGCATTACGAAGCAGTTCCAATGCGCCATTCATGGAGAAACGATGGACAGTCCCAAACCATCGAATATAGCTGGAAAAAGCAGGGTCGCTGGCATTCTTTCCACCTTGAAGCGGCTACACAACCAATGCCTATGCCGCCCGGAAGCGAGGCCGAGTTCATCACAGAACATTTTTGGGGCTACGCCAAATATGCTGAAACCCAAACCAACGAGTACCAAGTCACTCACCCTCGCTGGGAAGTTTATGCCGTGAAAAACCATTCGGTAGACGTTGATTTCGGTGCGTTGTATGGAAACCAGTTTGCCATCCTAAACCAGCTTACTCCCACCTCAGTTATGCTTGCCGAAGGCTCCGAAATAACGGTAGAGACAAAGCGAAGGCTTGGTTGAAACGTCGGTGCGAAATCGGATAAATCCTTTTTTTCACAAAGCAAACCTTGCAAGCATCTACCTTTTGCGGTTGTTCATACAGCAAATAGGCTATGCCCAAGACTTCAATCCTATGCTAGACGCCAATCCCAACTATGGTGGCGTGGTTTGCTATGCCTCCGGCAATAAGTTTGAACTTCTCACGGCCAATTCCTCCGCCATTGCCAGCCCTGACAAGTAGGCCCCTTCCACATTTCCTATGCCGAAGCCATCGCCACCAAAGAGCAATGGGACAGTCGTTTGCGCATTAAAAAACGGCGCTGGATACCGCTCATAGGCCAAGCTGTACCGCCAGCGATGCATTTGCCAATCCACGACGGAGGCGGGCTGAAGGTATTCCGAGACGGCTTCCAGCATCAACTGGCCAGCGGCCAACAGGTCGCCGTCAATGTGCTGGCGGCTGAAATCAGGCGAAGCATGTAGCGTCACGGAGGGGAGCTTGGAAATGCCTTTTTGCTGGTTGTCGGCAAGCCAGCTTATTATGGGATGGTTGAGTTGGAGGCCACCGGGCGGTGGTATGCTGGATGGCGAATCAAGCGTGGCCAGCAGCGCCAAGCAGGGGTGGTAAGCGATTTGGTGGAGCGGGTTTTCGGGTAAATGGAGGCCGCTTCTTGCCAAAAGTTCGAGGGCCTGCGGGGCAGGGATGGTCACAATCAATGCCGATGCAGCATAGGTGGCTGAATCGTCTGTAATCACCTGCCACGTATCACCATTTTCTTCGATTTTCACTAGTGTTTTTCCATTGAGCACGGTGCATTTTTCGGCCAGCAGCTTCGGCACGGCGTTCATTCCTGAGGTGCCAACCCAACGGAGATGCTTGGTGTCGGTAATGGCAGGCCACCATTCCTTAACCGTACCTTGCACGACTGCACCGCTCACAAATTCTTGAAAATCAGGCGTCTTTGCGGAAAAAAATTGGGCACCGTGGTCAAAAACAGCTTCACCTACCCGACGGGTAGCCATGCGCCCACCCAAGCCCCTGCCTTTGTCCAAGACAATAGCGGGAATATTTGCTGCCGCCAAACGCTGCGCAGCAGACAATCCCGCTATGCCTGCGCCGATGATGAGAACTGGGTTTGCCGTCATATTGATATTTAATTTTACCTTGTATTTTTACTCTCGCTAACATATTACGCCAAGCCTTGTTTACAAACACATGAAAATACTCCTCACTGGCGCAAACGGTTATATTGGCCAACGATTGCTTCCCGTACTGCTCGAACAAGGGCACATCGTCTATTGCTGCGTTCGAAACCGAAAGCGGTTCGAGGGCCAAACGCATGAACGTATCCAAATCATCGAGGTTGATTTTCTGAACCCAGCGCCTGATGCAGCATTTCCATCGGACCTCGACGTGGCGTTTTTCCTAATCCACTCCATGAGCAGCAAGGGCGATTTTGCAAGCAAAGAATCTGCCACCGCCTTGAATTTCAGCAAGCTGGTACAGGTCACGCAATGTCGTCAGGTTGTTTATTTGAGCGGCATCGTGAACGAAGCCGAGCTTTCCGACCACCTCAGCAGCCGTTTTGAAGTGGAAAAAATTCTGCGGAACGGCAAGGTTCCCGTTACCGTGCTTCGGGCGGGCATCATAGTGGGTTCAGGTAGCGCCTCATTTGAAATCATCCGTGATTTGGTGGAAAAGCTACCCATCATGATTGCCCCAAAATGGCTCGAAACACTTTGCCAGCCCATCAGCATCCGCAACGTCGTGCAGTTTCTGGCCGGGGTGATAGGTAGGGAAGACACCTATAACCATGACTTCGACATCGGCGGC